>JBLHIE010000179.1:0-3003 GCA_047614925.1 Arenicella sp. | reverse complement strand
ATTCCTTCAAAATTTAAACCAGCATCAATACATAAATCAGCATGTTCTTCAACAAAAGCTCTTCCATGTGTGTTTTTTCCACCAACTGAACAGTAGTACATTCCTTGTGGAGCTGGGTAACCACCTCTTGGGAATCCTAAAGGTAAATCAGTATCAGTATCCATAATAAAGTATTCTTGTTCAAAACCAAACCAAAAATCGTTGTCATCGTCTTCAATAGTAGCGCGTGCATTAGAAATGTGCGGAGTTCCATCAGCATTCATAACTTCCGTCATTACTAAATAACCATTTATTCTTTTAGGGTCTGGATAAACAGCAACTGGCTTTAAAATACAATCAGATGCTCCTCCTGAAGCTTGTTTTGTAGAAGAACCATCAAAAGACCAAAGTCCTAATTCTTCAACAGTTCCTTGGAAGTTTTCATGCTCCTCAACTTTGGTTTTACTTCTTAGGTTTTGAGTTGGTTTGTATCCATCTAACCAAATGTATTCTAATTTAATTCTTGCCATAATAATTGTGTGTGTGATGTTAACTTTGCAAAAATGAAATATTTTACCTACATATCAAAAAAATTAGGGGTAAAATGTTTAAATTTGTGAAAAAATAATTTTATCCCTAATTTTTATAGGGGTCATTTGTTTATAAGTAATAAAAATAGATAAAAAATTAACAATATGTCAATTATTAGATTCAATGCTTTGCGAGAGACACTACAAAGAAAACCCGTAGCGGTACATCAGACCGAAAAAAGGTCTACACTTTTTGGACAAAATGTTTTTAATAAGTACGCGATGCAGCAATACCTTACGCGTGCTGCTTATGAAAACGTCATGAATGCAATTGAGCATGGTACAAGAATAGATCGGAAAATTGCAGATCAAGTAGCAGTAAGTATGAAAGATTGGGCTTTGTCTAAGGGTGCAACACATTATACGCATTGGTTTCAACCATTAACAGGAGCAACAGCAGAAAAGCACGATGCTTTTTTTGAGTCGATCAATGGTAGTTTGGCCATGGAAAAATTTGATGGAGAACAATTAGTACAACAAGAACCAGATGCTTCTAGTTTTCCTAGTGGAGGCATTAGAAATAGCTTTGAAGCTCGAGGTTTTACGGCTTGGGACCCAACATCGCCAGCATTCATCTATGAAAGAACACTTTGTATTCCTACAATTTTTGTGGCGTATACAGGGGAAGCTTTAGACAATAAAACACCTTTGCTTAAATCTTTGCAGGCTTTAGATACTCATGCAACGGCGGTTTGTAAGTATTTTGATAAAAACATTAATAAAGTAAATGCTACTTTAGGTTGGGAGCAAGAATTTTTCTTGATAGACGATGCTTTGGCACTTTCGAGGCCAGATATTCAATTAACAGGAAGAACTTTACTTGGGCATTCTTCAGCAAAAGGCCAACAGCTAGAGGATCATTATTTTGGAATAATTCCTGCAAGAGTAATGAATTTTATGCAAGAGTTAGAGGAAGAGTGCATGCTTTTAGGAATTCCTGTGAAAACAAGGCACAATGAAGTTGCACCCAATCAGTTTGAGGTTGCACCCATTTTTGAAGAGGTAAATCTGGCAGTAGATCATAATTCGTTATTAATGGATGTGATGCAGAAGGTTGCTAAAAGACATAATTTTAAAGTTTTATTTCACGAAAAACCATTTGCGGGCATTAATGGTTCTGCAAAACATAACAATTGGTCTTTGTCTTTAGAGAATGGGACCAATTTATTAAGTCCGGGTAAAACACCTATGAAGAACTTGCAATTTTTAACTTTTTTCATAAACACCATAAAGGCTGTTTATGAAAATGAAGAATTGTTAAGAGCGTCTGTTGTATCTGCAAGTAATGATTACAGATTGGGCGCAAATGAGGCACCACCCGCAATTATGTCTGTCTTTATAGGTAGCCAACTTTCTGCTGTTTTAGATGAATTGGAAAACGTCACAAAAGGGAAGTTATCTCCCAAAGAAAAAACAGATTTAAAACTAAATATTATCGGTAAAATTCCTGAAATATTAATAGACAATACGGATATAAATAGAACCTCTCCGTTTGCGTTTACAGGGAATAAATTCGAATTGAGAGCAGTGGGTTCTTCTGCAAATTGTGCCGGACCAATGACCGTTTTAAACACTATTGTTGCCAAACAATTAAAAGAGTTTAAAGTAGATGTAGATAAATTAATAGACACAAACAATCTTAAAAAAGACGAAGCCGTTTTTAATGTGCTCAGAGAATACATTAAAGAATCTAAGAAAATTAGATTTGATGGAGATGGTTATGGAGATGCTTGGGAAAAAGAAGCAAAAAAACGAGGTTTAAGTAATAATAAGACAACCCCAGAAGCTTTAAAAGTTTTAACTTCTAAGAAAGTAATAGACTTGTATAAAGAAATGGAGGTAATGAATCAAGTAGAAATTGAAGCTCGTTATGAAATTAAATTGGAAGAATATACCAAACGTCTGCAAATAGAAAGTAGGGTTTTAGGAGATATTTCTAGAAATCATGTAGTGCCTACTGCAATTATTTATCAAAATACATTGCTAGAAAATACAAAGAATTTAAAAGAAATTTTTGGAGAAGAATATAAGAACATTGCAAAAGAACAAATAGAATTAATTATGATAATTTCTAATCATATTACAGAAATTAATTCATTGGTAATTAAAATGGAAGAGCAGCGGGCAAAAGCCAATAAACAAATTGGTTTAAAGTCTGCAGAACAATATTGTAGCAAAGTAAAACCGTTTTTCAACCAAATTAGGTATCATTGTGATACCTTAGAGACCATGGTAGATGATAATTTGTGGCCATTAACAAAATATAGAGAGCTCTTGTTCACTTCATAAAATAAAAAGAGCCTAATTTTAGAAAAAATTAGGCTCTTTTTTAAAGTGATAGGTGTTTTAGTTTTTTACAATAAAACCTTGTTTCGGTTGCTTGCTAGAATATTGTTTCATGAAGTTACCGACAACAACATTAACTTCACAGCCG
>JBLHIE010000178.1:0-3060 GCA_047614925.1 Arenicella sp. | reverse complement strand
ATGAAAGCCGGAATTGTAGGATTACCAAACGTAGGAAAATCAACTTTATTTAACTGTTTATCAAATGCAAAAGCGCAAAGTGCCAACTTTCCTTTCTGTACAATAGAACCAAACATAGGAGTTGTAAATGTACCAGACAAGAGAATTGAGAAATTAGAGGAATTGGTAAAACCAGAACGTGTAATGCCAGCAACTGTAGAGATTGTAGATATTGCTGGTTTGGTAAAAGGAGCAAGTAAAGGAGAAGGTTTAGGAAATCAGTTTTTGGCTAATATTAGAGAAACAGACGCTATTTTACATGTAATTAGGTGTTTTGATAACGATAATATTATTCATGTAGATGAATCGGTAAATCCTGTTAGAGATAAAGAAACAATTGATATCGAGTTGCAGTTAAAAGATTTAGAAACTGTCGAAAAAAGATTAGAGCGTGTAAAAAGAACGGCAAAAACGGGCAATAAAGAAGCGCAAGCAGAATTGGTAGTTTTACTTAAAATAGAAGAAACCTTGCTAAAAGGTATTTCTGTAAGGGCTTTATCTTTTAATGAAAAAGAATTAGAGTTTGTACAATCTTTACAATTTATAACAGCAAAACCTGTATTATATGTATGTAATGTAGATGAAGCTTCGGCGGTTACAGGAAATGCGTATGTAGAAAAAGTAAGAGAAGCTGTAAAAGAGGAGAATGCAGAGGTTATTGTTTTAGCAGTAGGTACAGAGGCAGACATTACAGAATTAGACGATTACGAAGAACGCCAAATGTTTTTAGCAGATATTGGTTTAGAAGAAGCCGGTGTTGCTAGATTGGTGCGTTCTGCCTATAAATTATTAAACTTACAAACCTATTTTACAGCAGGTGTAAAAGAAGTAAGAGCTTGGACCATACCTATTGGTTCTACTGCGCCGCAAGCAGCAGGCGTAATTCATACCGATTTTGAAAAAGGTTTTATTAGAGCAGAAACAATTGCCTATGAAGATTTTGTTACTTTTGGTTCTGAAGCGAAAGTAAAAGAAGCAGGTAAAATGAAAGTAGAAGGGAAAGAATATATTGTTAAGGATGGTGATGTGATGCATTTCCGTTTTAACGTGTAAACAATTTTGAGCGTCTAAACTTGTTTTAGAAAGCAACAATTATGAAACACTAAATTCTTTAGAACAGACTTTGGCACATAGATTGCTTTAGTAGTTTTAAATAACTTTAATCATGAAGAAACCTTTACTTTTTGCAGCTTTTATTTTACTAATGTTTTCTTGCAGTAGTATAAAAAACACACAAGAAGCTATTAGCAATGGCAATTATGATCGTGCAATTAATACGGCCATTGAAAACTTAAAAAGGGATAAAACCAAAAAAAGAAATCAGCCCTACATCTTATTATTAGAAGAGGCTTTTGTGAAAGCAACGACTAAAGATTTGGCAAGAATCAATTTTTTGAAGAAGGATAACAATCCAGAAAAGATTGAAACTATTTTTGTTTTATATGAACAACTAAAAAGAAGACAAGAATTCTTAAAACCTTTATTACCACTATATGTTGTAAATGAAAATAGAAATGCTGTTTTTCAATTTACGAATTATGATGATGCCATTATAGAAAATAAAAGTCAATTATCAGATTATTTATATGCCAAGGTAAAAAGGCTTTTTAGTATGGATACCAAATTAGAATACAGAGCTGCTTATGACGATTTAGCTTATATCGAAAAGGTAAATCCGAATTTTAAAGACGTGCGGGCGTTGTTGAATGTTACACAAGAAAGAGGTTTAGATTTTGTGATTGTTTCTATGAAGAACGAAACACAAAAAGTAATCTCTGAAAGGTTAGAAGAAGATTTATTGAATTTTGATACTTACGGTTTAAATGATTTATGGACGGTCTATCATGGTGCTAAAAATGAAAATATTACATACGATTTTGGATTAGAGTTAAATCTAAGAAATATTCAGGTTTCGCCAGAGCAAGTGAGAGAGAAAGAAATTATCAAAGAAAAACAGGTTGTAGATGGCTTTACCTATCTTTTAGATGCAAACGGAGATCAGATTCTAGACAAAAAAGGGAATAAAATTAAGGTAGATAAAATGGTATCTGTGCGTTGTGAACTATATCAATTTACACAGTTTAAATCAGCTAAATTAATCGGACAAGTAAGGTACGTAGATTTAAACACAAAGCAAACCATACAAACCTATCCCATAGCCAGTGCATTTGCTTTTCAGCATAGATACGCACAGTTTAAAGGAGATAAAAGAGCTTTAGAGTCTTCTTTTCTCGATTTAATTAAATTGCGTGTGTTACCCTTTCCATCAAACGAACAGATGATTTATGACGCTGGACAGGATTTGAAGCAAAAATTAAAATCAATTATTACTCGGAATAAGTTTAGAAATTAAACAAATAAAATCCCAATGATGTTTCGATGGGATTTTTTTTAGCTTAAAATTTAAGTAGATAAGTCCGAGTTAAAATGAACAATGGTTTAATTATTTTTAGCGAACTTCATTCTATCACATCAAAAGAACATATTCTAATTTTATAGCGCTTAAAACTCTAAATCACCATTCCATTCGTTAAGATATTCTGTCATGTTAATCTTCAGAGACACCCATTGTTATTCGTTTGTTTTCTTATTATTTGACCTTGTAATTTCACCACCTAGAACCAATGCTGCTGAAATTATCATTAAATTTTTAATGATATATTGGCCTTCTAATGTAGGTAGTAAAACATTATTTGACTGAAAAGTTACCTCAGTCAGCACTATTAAAGGCATAAAAGTACCTACCATTTGTAAAAATAAAAGTATAATTGCAATTCTAGTTGTTTTCTTAAAGAAAAAGAAAACACCAATAACTACTTCCCATAAACCAATAACAATCAACCACATTTCTGGAGATCCGAAAGGCAACCATATGACGGTTGCTTTTAGTAAACCTTCTGCTGAAGAGAGGCCTAATGGTTTTAATATTCCAAACCAAATAAAGATGACGCCAAAGGATAAACGTATGGAAGGAATACTGGCACTCTTCATTATTTTAATAAATCTACTGTCTAATTTGTT
>JBLHIE010000177.1:0-3079 GCA_047614925.1 Arenicella sp. | reverse complement strand
AAGAAGTGCTTGGCACAAAAATCTATCAAAAGATATTTATGTAGCAGAAGCATTAAATGTCTTAAAAGAATTAAAACTAAGAAGCAACGATAAAATCGTAAAAAACTAATTAACTAATAATCTACATCGCCTGATAAATTGAATATTTTATCAGGCAATTTTATACCTCTAAACATGAGTTTCCAAGTAACCTTTGCTACAAAATGGTCAGATTTTGACCCAAACAGACACATGCGTCATACCGCATATAACGATTATGCTGCTGAAATAAGAGTGCGTTATTTTGCCAAACATAATTTCTCTATTGATGAGTTTACCAAGCATAATTTAGGTCCTATTTTATTTACAGAAGAAACTTCTTTTCGAAAAGAAATTCATTTAGGAGAAGACATTACTGTCAACTTAAAATTACAAGGATTATCAGAAAATAACGAACGCTGGAAAATTGTACATGAAGTTTTTAACAAAGCAGGACAACTTTCTGCAGTTATAAAAGTATATGGCGCTTGGATAGATCTCAGCAAAAGAAAACTAAGAGTACCACCAATAGAGACCAAAGAAATGTTTGATTTTGCAGAAAGATCAGAGGATTTTGAGGTTATTTTAATGCGTAAATAAATGCTATAAATAAACTTCTAAAAGTTTACTTTGCGCTGACAATGATTTTAATTCAATAGCATCTATTGAAGCTGGTAATAAAATAGTTTCTCCTTTTTTTAGTGAATAGCGCTCATTGTTATGATTCAGTTCCAAAGAACCATCAACACATATGTAAATTACAAAAGAATCTAAGGTTGCATAGTTTTTTTGTAAAATTCCTTCAACAATTAAAAAATTAGAGGTAAAATAAGGCGAATGCACTAACTTGTTAGATGAATTCGTTTTCGTTTCGTAATTCGTTTTATATGCATCATGACATTCAAAATCAATCACATCGATCGCCAAATCATTATGTAAATCTCTTAATTCACCTGTTTTTGCATCTACTCTGTTGTAATCAAAAATACGATACGTAATATCTGAAGTTTGCTGAATTTCAGCCAACAAAACACCCGAACCAATCGCATGTACTCTTCCTGTAGGAATATAAAAAGTATCTCCTTTGACCACTTTTTCATGATGCATAACCTCTAAAATAGATCCATCAACCACATATGTATTGTAATCTTCTTTATCTAAATTTTTATCAAAACCAACAATTATCTCGGCATTCTCGTCGGACTCCATGACATACCACATTTCATTTTTGCCAAATGAATTGTGACGCGCTCTAGCGACTGCATCCCCTGGATGAACCTGGATAGACAGTGGCGTTTTGGCATCTATAAACTTAATTAAAAGTGGAAATTCATTCCCAAATTGTTTATAAACACTGTTTCCTAAAAATTCTCCTTTGTATGCTTCTGTTAAATTTTTTAAACTTTTTCCTTTAAAGAAACCAGTGGTAACAACAGTTTCATCATTTTCTACGTCAGAAATCTCCCATGATTCTCCAATATTCGATTCAGAATATTCTTTATTTAAAACTAATTTTAATTTTTCTCCTCCCCAAAGCCTGTATTTAAAAACTGGAGTAAATTTTAACGGATGTAATTTCATTGTACTTTCAAAAATTGATTTAAGTGGATGCCTTTATTACGTATTAAAAGCTTTCAAAGAAAGGTGCACCATAATAACCCTTAGGCTTATGTAAGGTAAAGAAATTAATTTTCATTAAAAAACCCTTTTAACAATATTAATGTTAAAAGGGTTCTTAAATTTGTACAGGCGGAGAGACTCGAACTCTCACACCTTGCGGCACTAGATCCTAAATCTAGCGTGTCTACCAATTCCACCACGCCTGCAACTTTTCCCAAGTTTCGGGATGCAAATATAAACAATAGTTACAAACTACAAACTTGTTCATAATAATTTTTCTACTTTTGATGAAGAAATAAAAAAAACAATTTAATGAGTACTATTCAAAGTTATATACAAGAGAATAAAGAACGTTTTTTAGAGGAACTTATTAGTCTTTTAAAAATACCCTCGGTAAGTGCAGATAAAGCCTATAAAAAAGATGTTTTAAATACTGCCGATTTTGTATTAGAAAGCCTTAAAAAAGCAGGTTGTGACCACGTAGAAATATGCGAAACCCCTGGATATCCGATTATTTATGGAGAAAAAATTATTGATAAAAAATTACCTACTGTTTTAGTGTATGGTCATTATGACGTGCAACCAGCAGATCCAATAGAATTATGGACTTCACCTCCGTTTGAACCTGTTATTAAAAAAACTGAAATTCATCCGGAAGGCGCAATTTTCGCAAGAGGTGCTTGTGATGATAAAGGACAAATGTATATGCATGTTAAAGCTCTGGAATACATGATATCTACTGGGAATTTACCTTGTAATGTAAAATTTATGATTGAAGGTGAAGAGGAAGTTGGTTCTGAAGGTTTGGCTTGGTTTGTTCCAAGAAACAAAGAGAAATTAGCCAATGATGTTATTTTAATTTCTGATACTGGAATGATCGCAAATGACATTCCATCTATAACCACTGGTTTGCGTGGTTTAAGTTATGTTGAAGTCGAAGTAAAGGGACCTAACAGAGATTTACATTCTGGTTTGTATGGCGGTGCCGTTGCAAATCCAATCAATATTTTAACAAAAATGATTGCTTCTCTGCAAGATGAGAACAATAAAATTACAATTCCTGGCTTCTACGACAATGTAGAAGATTTATCCACAGAAGAAAGAGCTGAAATGGCAAAAGCTCCTTTTTCTTTAGAAAATTACGAAAAATCTATCGGTATTAGTGCCGTTCACGGTGAAAAAGGATATTCTACCAATGAAAGAAATGCTATTAGACCTACCTTAGACGTCAACGGAATTTGGGGAGGATATACCGGTGAAGGTGCAAAAACCGTAATTGGTAGTTCTGCTTTTGCAAAAATATCAATGCGTTTAGTCCCAAATCAAGATTGGAGAGAAATTACCGAATTATTCAAAAAGCATTTTGAAAGTATTGCGCCAGCATCTGTAACCGTTATTGTAAAACCACATCATGGTGGACAAGGATATGTAACACCAACAG
>JBLHIE010000176.1:0-3098 GCA_047614925.1 Arenicella sp. | reverse complement strand
ATCTTTTTATCACAGGGAAAGCGGGTACAGGAAAAACTACATTTTTACATAAAATTAAAAGTGAGTCTTTAAAAAGAATGGTTATTGTTGCGCCTACAGGGGTTGCAGCAATTAATGCAAAAGGGGTCACGATTCATTCTTTTTTTCAAATGCCTTTTGGGCCTATTTTACCAAATCAGATTGCAAATACAAACCAGCAACGCAAGTTTTCAAAGACAAAAATCGATATTATAAAGTCGTTAGACTTAGTAATTATTGATGAAATTTCTATGGTTCGTGCAGACTTGTTAGATGCCATAGATCAAGTAATGAGACGCTATAAAAACCGAAATAAAGTGTTTGGTGGCGCACAAATCTTAATGATTGGAGATTTGCAACAATTAGCACCCGTAGTAAAACCAAATGAATGGAGTTTGCTGCAGCAACACTACGAAACCGTCTATTTTTTTAGCAGTAAAGCCTATCAGGAAGCAAATGTGGTTTCTATAGAGTTGAAACATATTTATCGACAGAAAAATGAAAATTTCATAAAAATTTTGAATGAAATTAGAACGAATACCTTGTCTGATGCCTCTGCTAAAATTTTAAACAAAAACTACAATCCGTCTTTTTCTCCATCCAAAGAAGAAGGGTATATTACGTTAACAACCCACAATAACAGAGCGAATTTAATCAACAACTCTGAATTGAATAAGCTTAAAATTAAAAGTGCTTTTTTTAATGCAGAAATTTCTGGAAAGTTTAGCGAAAATGCCTACCCAAATGCAGAAAGATTAGAATTAAAAGTGGGTGCGCAGGTCATGTTTATTAAAAATGATTCTTCCACAGATAAAAGGTATTACAACGGAAAAATAGGTATTATCACTGCTATTTCTAAGGAATCTGTTAGTGTGCAATGTGGTGACGAGGTGGATGAAATTGTTACTGAAAAAGAAACCTGGTCCAATATCAATTACTCCATTAATGAAGAAACAAAAGCGATAAAGGAAGAGATGATTGGTGCTTTTTCTCAAATTCCGTTAAGATTAGCATGGGCAATTACCATTCATAAAAGTCAGGGTTTAACTTTTGAGAGAGCCATTATAGATGCCGAAGCTTCCTTTGCGCATGGCCAAACTTATGTTGCCCTAAGTAGGTGTACTTCTTTGGACGGTTTGGTTTTAAAAACACCCATTACCAGTAGCGCTATAATTAATGACAATACGGTCAGTATTTTTAACGAAAGCGTAGAAGAAAATCATCCTGATGAACGTATCTTAAATGAATCTGAAAAATATTTTCAGTTGAACTTAATTTCAGAAATATTCGATTATCAGCCACTTTTGTATCCAACAACGAGGTTAATTGATATTTTTTACAAGAATCAGACAAGTATAAAAGGAGATATTATTGATCATTTACAAACCATAAAAGATGACGGCGTAGTTGCGTTAATGAAAGTTTCTAACGGATTTAAAAACCAGTTATTACAGATTTCAGAGGATGCGATATTACCTGAAAACAGTTCTCAAATTCAAGAGCGTTTTATAAAGGCCATTACTTATTTTGTGTTAAAAACAAAAGGGGATATTTTAAAACCTTTAAATACGATTACCTTTTCTACAGACAACAAATCTGTGCAAAAAGATTTTTCGAAACAATTGGATTCTTTGCAGGAAAAGTTATTAGAGAAACTATTTGTGCTTCAAAAATTGACAAATGGTTTTAAAGTTCAAGAATATTTAGAAGTAAGAGCGAAAGCTGTTTTACAAAAATCGGAACCTACTAAAAAGAAAAAAGTAGTATCTAAACGGGATCCTATTTTATCGATAAAATTACGTGAGTTAAGAGATGAGATTTCAAAGGATTTAGGAATACCACACTTTCAGATTTTTACTCAAGAAACACTTTATGCAATGTGTGACGAATTGCCAAGAACAGAAAAGGAGTTGTTGAAAATTGTTGGCATGGGTAAAACGCGCGTTGCCAAATACGGTGAAGTTGTTCTAGAGACCATTGACGTCTATTGTAATGAAAATGGGATTAATAAGTTGAACGAGCAGAAAAAAGAGGATAAAAAACCAACCAAGCAAATTTCCTATGAGTTGTTTAAATCAGGGCTTTCTATAAAAGATATTGCCAAAGAGCGCAGTTTAACCTCAGGTACCATTGAGAATCATTTGGCCAATTATATTAACACTGGCGATATTGATGTTTTAGAATTAATCGAACTAAAACGGTATAAAAAAATTCGAAATGAAATTGAAGCTGCTGGCGAGGTAAAAGGTTTAACCGCGCTTAAAGAAAAAGTAGATGTAAATATTACATATATGGAATTGAAAATGGTTTTAATGTCTATGGAAGCTTAGATTTTTATTCTTCCGAAATGGGTTGTTTAGGTGATTTAAGAATTTAAAGAACGTAGTAAGATTCGGCGTTGTTCATACTTCATTCTGTAAAAAAATGGTATTATTTCAAATCTTTTAAAAGTAACTGCACAGATTTTACACCATTCCATTCGTTTTCATCTAAAGCATACACAATATCAAACTCGTCTTTAACAAGTGCCATTTTATTGCCTAAATTAAAGCCAATACTATTGTATGTTTTTTGGTTATCTCCCTGAAAAACATTTAATTTTAAATGTGTTTTATCTGCACCTACTTGCTTTCCATAGCCATTATCCCGAACACATGTAGAGCTAAAAGTAGGTTTCATATTCATGGGACCAAAAGGGGCCATCTGCTGAATAATTCTAAAAAATTTGGGTGTAATTTCAGACAAGTCTATCACTGCATCTATAGATATTTCTGGAGTTAATAATTCTATATCGATGGTACTTTTAACAACTTCTTCAAACTTATTTTTAAAGTTTTCATAGTTTTCTGGGGCGAGTGTTAAACCAGCCGCATACTTATGGCCGCCAAACTGCTCTATAAATTCGCTGCACGCTTCTAATGCATTGTACACATCAAACCCTTTTATAGAACGTGCCGAAGCAGCTAATTTATCACCACTTTTGGTAAATACTAAAGTAGGCCTGTAGTATTTTTCTATCAATCGAGAAGCAACAATACCAATAACACCTTTGTGCCAATCTTCTTGAAAAACTACAGATG
>JBLHIE010000175.1:0-3154 GCA_047614925.1 Arenicella sp. | reverse complement strand
TGTAAATACAAATGGTTTTAATATTCTAACAACACGCTTTAATCCTAAAAGTATTTTAATTAATGCAAATGCATTGGTTCGAAAAAAAGGAACAACTTATTATCTGCTTTTGAAGAGTGAAAAGCAAAGGATTAAAAAACAATTGCCTTCTGGAGTCGTTTTACAAGAAATTATTAAAGATACCTTATTTGTAGAATTAGGAAGTTTGGTGACCAAGAAGCTTCCTTTAAAACCAAACATACAAATTAAGTATCATATTGGTTATGATCTTTCAGGAGGAATTAACGTAAAGCCAGATAGTATTTTAGTCTCTGGGCCAGAAAGTTATATTTCAAAAATCAAAAATATAGAGCTTGCACCTTTGGTTTTAGAAGATGTAAAAGCAGATTTCACAAGAAAAGTGGCTATCAAAAAGGTAAAAGGAAACGAAAATTTAAAGTTTAATATTCAAGAAATTATAGTTTCTGGAAAAATCGAAAAATTTACAGAGGGTACCTTAGAAATTCCCTTTAAAATTATAAATGTGCCTGCAGGTGTTACAATTAACACACTAAATAAAAAGATACAAATTAAGTACATTGTAGGGTTGTCTTTTTTTAATAAAATAGATAAAAATTCATTCCAAATTGAATGCGATTATGCAACTACTCTAAATAATAATTTAGGGTACTTAATACCTAAAGTGTTACATAAGCCTTCAGAAATAAAGAGTTTTAAAATAATACCAAATGAAATTAATTTTTTAATTCAGAACTAAAATGATTGTTGGTTTAACAGGTGGTATTGGCAGTGGAAAGACAACAGTAGCATCGCTTTTTAAAAAACAGGATGCTGTTGCTGTGTATATTGCAGATGCAGAGGCTAAAATAATAATGAATTCTTCAGAAATTATTAGAACACAACTTATTGAACTATTTGGCAAAGAAACCTATCAGGAGAATCAATTAAACAGACAGTATCTTGCAAAAATTGTATTTGAAGACCCAAAAAAACTAACTATTTTAAATAGTATTGTGCATCCTGAAGTTAAAAAAAACTTCCAAGAGTTTGTTGCTCAGAATACAGAAAAGGCTTATATTTTATATGAGAGTGCTATTTTATTTGAGAGCAAGAGTGCGCAACAATGTAATTTTATAATTTCTGTTTTTGTACATCAAGAAGAAAGAATTCAAAGAGTTCTAAATAGAGACAGAAACACGAGAACAGAAGTGTTAAGTAGAATTCACAATCAATGGAAAGAAGATAAGAAATTACTGCAATCTCACTATATCATTACTAATTATGCACTTCAAGATACCGAAGCTTCTGTCCTAAAGATTCACAATATTTTAACAAAAAAAGCACTTAGCATTCTTTAAAGCGCACTGTTATTGTTAAATAAATCATAAAATTTTATTATAATAGCTAATTTGGATTCAAATCAATAATTGCAACTGATTAAAGTAGTAAATTTGATTTGTGCGTAAAAAAATGTTTATTCTTATCGTAATATTAATGAGTATTTCCTTGATAGGAATTATTGCAGTACAACTGTATTGGATTAATAATGCGTTGGAAAGTAAAAAAGCTCAGTTCAAAAATGATGTTCAAAAATCTTTAGGTGCTGCCACAGAAAAAGTAAATGAAAGAGAACGTGCAGAATTTGAAAAGAAATTAAAAAGTTTTGTAGACGTGAAAGGCTTTGCTGACAAAGCAGAATTAAAAAGCTTTTTAATTGAACAAATTGATACCGTTACAAAAGAGAAAATAACCGTTGGGAGTACTTTTTTAGAGGAAAACTTTAAACTGCCTGCAGATTTTTTAGACAACGACTCTATTATAGTGAAGCGGATTTATGGTAAAAAAGACTTCTCTATTTCTACAAGTTACAATACACCAGACAATTTATTTTCGAATATAGATGTAAAAAAATATTCATTCATTAAAAGATATACAGATTTAGAAAAATCTTATATGGAGGACGCTTTTTCGAGCTCTAAAAGTTTAAAGCCTATTCATGACAGAATAAGTAATAATGTATTGAATAGGACCATTAAAGAAGAATTAGTTAAAAAAAATGTTCATTTAGATTTTAAATATGGCGTCTACAGTGTAGACGGATTGGCTACAAAACTTAAATCTGGCTACTTTACGATTAACACGAAAGAAAGTTTTGAATATCCGCTTTTTCGGGATGCTCAAGGGAATGCCAGCTATTACCTAAACGTAACTTTTCCTCGGGAAAATGAGCATATTTTGTCAGGAATTTCTAGTATCTTATTACTGTCATTATTTTTTATTTTTATTATAATTATTGCGTTCTCTAGTTCATTATACCAATTAATTAGGCAGAAAAAAATAGCTGAAATCAAAACCGATTTCATAAATAATATGACGCATGAGTTTAAAACACCAATTGCAACTATAAATCTGGCTTTAGACTCTATTAAAAATCCTAAAATTCTAGGAGATGATGCAAAGGTCTTGCGTTATGTAGAAATGATTAGAGAAGAAAATAAAAGAATGCATTCTCAAGTAGAAAACGTATTAAGAATTTCTAGGTTAGAAAAAAATCAGATAGATTTAAATACAGAAACTATTGATTTACACGATACCATCGAAGACGCAATTACACATGTGAGTTTGCTCTCTGAAGACAGAGGAGGTAAAATAGAAATTCATTTAGAGGCATTAGAATCAGAATTACCAGGAAACCAATTTCATTTGACTAATGTGGTGGTGAATATGTTAGAAAATGCCATAAAATATTCTGAAGGAGCTCCTAAAATAGAAGTATTTACAGAAAGCACAGCTAAGTTTTTTATTTTTAAAATTAAAGATTCAGGAATTGGAATGAATAAGGCGGTTCAAAAACAAGTTTTTAATAAATTTTATAGAGAACAAAAAGGAAATATTCATGATGTAAAAGGTCATGGATTAGGATTGGCATACGTAAAAGAAATTGTAGAAAAACACCGCGGAACAGTTTTTGTGGAAAGTGAAAAAGGGAAAGGAAGCATATTTACAGTGAAATTACCTTTAATTTAAAAAAAAAACAAAAAAAATGGGAATTAAAAAAATTTTATTAGTGGAAGACGATCCAAACTTTGGTACGGTTTTAAAAGATTATTTAGCACTAAATGATTACAATGTAACACACGCAAAAGACGGTATA
>JBLHIE010000174.1:0-3161 GCA_047614925.1 Arenicella sp. | reverse complement strand
TATACATCTTTTTTAGAAAGCTACAACATTGCTTTAAAAAAAATAAAAGTGTTAAAATCAAGTGAATATATAGCTTTTCATTTCCCACCTAACTAGATTTTTGCTACTTTTAAAAAAATAAAGTAAACCTTGTTAATTTTGTAACAAACTCAATTTATAGACGTCTTAATAAATAATCAAGTATTAATTAAAAAATGAAAAAATGAAAAAAAGTATTTTAACATTGGCCTCCGCTCTGTTGCTTGTAATTTCTGCAAATGCACAAAAAGTTGAATTTGAAGAGTATAAATTAGACAACGGCATGCACGTTATTTTACACAAAGACACCGCTGCCCCAGTAGTAGTAACTTCTGTAATGTACCACGTAGGTGCAAAGGACGAACAACCTGGGAGAACAGGAATGGCTCATTTCTTTGAGCATTTGTTATTTGAAGGAACAAAAAACATCGGTAAAGGCGAGTGGTTTAAACTAGTTTCCTCTAACGGTGGAAAAAATAATGCCAATACTACAGATGATAGAACCTACTATTACGAGATCTTTCCCTCGAATAAGTTAGAATTAGGACTCTGGATGGAATCTGAGCGCTTATTACATCCTATTATTGGACAAAAGGGTGTTGATACTCAGAATGAAGTCGTAAAAGAAGAAAAAAGATTGCGTGTAGACAACCAGCCTTATTCTCGATTTTTAGAGTTTGTAAAAGAAAATATCTTTAAAAAGCACCCGTATATGGGAACTACTATTGGTAAAATGGCAGATTTAGATGCTGCCACCTTAGCGGAGTTTCTCGCTTTTAACAAAAAATTCTATGTTCCAAATAATGCAACCTTAGTTGTTGCCGGTGATATTGATATTGCTATTGCAAAAAAAATGATTAAAGACTATTTTGGTCCTATACCAAGAGGTGCCACAATCGAGAAAAACTTCCCACAAGAAGACCCAATTACAGAAGCAATGACGGCAAAAGGGTTTGATCCAAATATTCAAATTCCAGCAATCATGGCTGCTTACAGAACGCCTTCAATGAAAACAAGAGACTCTCGAGTTTTAGACATGATCTCTTCTTACTTAAGTACTGGAAAAAGCTCTGTACTTTATAAAAAGTTGGTGGATACCAAAAAAATGGCAATACAGGCAGGTGCTATTAATGCCAGTCAGGAAGACTATGGGACCTATATTTTATATGGCTTACCCCAGGGAGAAACAAAGCTAGAAGATTTAATTAAAGAAATTGATGAAGAAATTATTTTAATGCAGACCGAATTAATTTCAGACAGGTCTTATCAGAAACTACAAAATCAGTTTGAAAATAATTACGTAAACTCAAATTCAAGTGTAGAAGGGGTGGCAAATTCTTTAGCGCGTTACCATGTCTTATTCGGAGACACCAATTTAATTAATTCTGAGATTGATATCTACAGATCCATCACAAGGGAAGAAATTCAAACGGTAGCAAAAAAATATCTAAACCCTAATCAACGATTAATTCTAGAATATTTACCGAAAACAAAATAATATAATTAAACCGTTGATTAATTTCTTAAAATATAACACCAATTATGAAAACAAAAATTTTAGCAATCCTTGTACTTTTTGTAGCAACAGTTAGTGCAAATGCACAAATAGATAGAAGCACAATACCAGAGGCAGGACCAGACCCAGTTGTAAAGCTAGGAGTCCCTGTAAAATTCAATATGCCTAATGGCTTAAAAGTAATTATGGTAGAAAACCATAAATTACCAAGAGTTTCCGCAAACTTATCCATCGACAATAAACCTTATTTTGAAGGGGAAATTGCAGGTGTTTCTGGAATGATGGGAAGCCTACTTGGCCGTGGAACCCCGAGCATAACGAAAGATGCATTCAATGAAAAGGTAGATTTTTTAGGAGCAAATATTAACTTTTATGGCGCTGGAGGTTTTGCCTCTTCTTTAGAAAAGTACTTTCCTGAAATACTTGCTCTTATGGCAGATGGAATTAAAAATGCAACGTTTACCCAAGAAGAATTTGATAAAGAAGTGCAACTTACTTTAGATGGATTAAAATCTAACGAAAAGAATGTAACCAGTGTAGCAAGACGTGTAGAAAATGTTTTAACTTACGGTAGAAATCATCCTTATGGTGAATTTACGTCAAAAGAAAGTGTAAAAAAAATCACCTTAGCAGATGTACAAAGTAATTACAATACCTACCTAAAACCAAATAATGCAATCTTAGTAATCGAAGGCGACATTGACATCAAAGAAACTAAAAAACTTGTAAAAAGTTTGTTTACAGATTGGATGCCAGGAAAAATACCTGCATATACCATGCCTGAAGTTACAACTTTAGCGACCACAGAAATTGACTTTATTAACATGGATAATGCCGTGCAATCTGAAATTTCGATTATCAACACAGTAGATTTAACTTTAGGAGATACAGACTATTATGCCGCATTATTAGCCAACAAAATTCTTGGCGGAGGCGGAACTGCGCGTTTGTTTATGAACCTAAGAGAAGACAAAGGCTATACGTATGGTTCTTATTCTAACCTAAGCCAAAGTAGATATATAGGAACTTTTAAAGCGACTGCAAGCGTTAGAAACATGGTAACAGATAGTTCTGTTGTAGAATTACAGAAAGAGATTAATAAAATTAGATATCAAACCGTAAGTGCAGAAGAGCTTAGAAATGCCAAAGAATCTTATATTGGTAGTTTTGTAATGGACGTTCAAAAACCAAGAACAGTGGCAAATTTCGCTTTAAACATTGAGCGCTATAATTTACCAGTAAACTTCTATGAAGGCTATATTCAAAATATAAAATCAGTAACGCTTGAAGAAGTTCAAAATGCGGCAATCAAATATTTTACAGGTGACAAAGCGAGGATCATTATTACTGGAAAAGGAATCGATGTCCTAACAAATCTTGAAAAAGGTGATTATATAATCAAATATTTTGATAAAGAAGGAAACCCGACAGAGAAGCCGGCAATGACCTTGCCAATTCCTGAAGGAATGACTGCAGAAACTGTAATTAACAAATACATAACTGCAATTGGAGGTGAAGAAAAAGTAATGGCTGTTAAAACTACGGTTACCATTGCAAACGCAACTATCCAAGGAACGCCTTTGGTAATGACAATGAAAGCTGCCGCACCTAATAAATCTTCACAGGA
>JBLHIE010000173.1:0-3189 GCA_047614925.1 Arenicella sp. | reverse complement strand
TGATTTGGAAAGTCCCAAACCGAAACTTTATCATACGAAAATAATAAAGCTTTGTTCAATTCTTTTACAGCTTCCGGATTTGAAAAATCGATGGTAATTACATCAAATTGACTCTTCGCTACAAAGGGTTTTAGTTTCGGGTTTATCTTGATTAATGCATCAAAATCATATCCTTTATTAAATTTATTTTTGGGGTGTAAATTCTTTTCTTTCATTATATAGTATCTGGTTGCTAAACCTAAAACTCAGGTAGCTGTATTTGGCGGTAAAATTACTGTTTATTTTTAGATTGCCGCGTCATTCTTGTTTGCAATGACACATAAAGGCTATTTTAAAAGCCATTGCATCGCACAACGCACATAAATGGAGTAAATTTTAGGTTTATAAAGGATTTATATTACAATTCTAAAACAGTAAACTCTAAATTTAAAGGTTTTAATGCTTTTTTTAATGCTTTTATAAAAGAGTCCCCGTATGCTAAATAGTATTCAGAAAAATTACGCTGTCTTTCTTCTAAGCTTTGGTTTGGAAGTATTTCATTTTGAAGTGCCGTAATTCTTTCAACCAAATCTTTTTGCCTTCTTTTTTCTGCGATAATTAATCTTTTTTGAAGGTTTTCTAAACCTTTTACTTGTTTTCTTTCTTGGGCGTTTACCGCGTTTGCAAAAGAAACATCTGTCTTTTTAGCAACCTCTTTTAATTCAGAGAAATGGATTTCTAAATATTTAATTTTCTCGTTAAAATCGATTTCTATAGCCGTATTTTCAAGTACCTTTTTAGATAATAATTTGTGTTGTTTTAAAAATAAATCTTCAATAGAAATATGCAAGTTCTCTAATTTTTTTTGTTGTTTTCCTGAAATGACTTGCACAGAGTTTCGCAATAACAAAATAGGGAAAGGAATGTTCACTTTCTCAAAATAGGATTTCAATTCAAACCAATATGCAATTTCACCACCACCACCTAGGTAACAGATGTTTGGTAAAACAACTTCTTGGTATAAAGGCCTCATAATCACATTCGGAGAAAAAGCCAATAAATTTTCTTCTACTTCCTTTAAAATTTCATTTTTAGAAAAGGTAATATCTGTATTGTTTACGCTATAAACTCCGTTTTCAAAAAGAATACGTTCTCTAGAATTTTCACCCAAATAAAACAAATTGATCTCTCTTGGATTTACCTGAATCTTGTAATTCTCTTCGAGTTTGGAAATGGTTTTTGAAACTTCTTTATAAGAAGTTTGATTTTCTAATTCTTCTTTTACAAACGGAACGAAGAGCTTTTTTAAAGCTTTATCATCGCCATCAACAATAATTAAACCATATTCTTTAAAGAGCTCATTTGCTATATAACGGGTTGCATCGGCTAAATTACTGTGTTTTAAATATCCTTTAGAAAACAACTCTTTTAAATATTTGGCATTTTTAGAACTGCCTAATTGCGTTGCAAAAACGTCTAAAACGGCTTCTAAACCCTCAGTAGAAAAGCGTCCTACAGCACCACCGTCTTCTCCTTCGAAATCTCGGGACCATTTTACTTTTTTACCTTCAAAATTAAAATAGTTAATTTCTTCAAAATCGTGGTCTTCCGTTGCCATCCAATATACTGGCACCACGTTTTTGTTTGGGAATTTTACAGACAATTCTTCTGCCAGGTTAATGGCACAAATAATTTTGTAGAGAAAATACAAAGGTCCTGTAAATAGGTTTAATTGGTGCCCTGTAGTTACTGTAAAGGTGTTTTTTAACTTTAATAATTCGATGTTTTCTTGCATTTTTTCAGAAACATCAACTGTAGTGTATTGCTTTTTTAAAGCGGCTACTAAAACCAATCTCGACTGTAAATTATAAGAGTTTTCTTTTTCTTCAATTTGATTGTGAAAACCAACACTGTCTGGAAAATTGTTGTAAAACGATTGTATTGCCTCTTTTTGCTCTAAATAATCGAGCATTGTTTTAGAGAAAAAACCAGTATCTTTAAATGGAATATGTGTTACTTTCATTAGATATTTAGACTTTTTATACAACAAGCTACATCTGAGGTATCGTTCATTTAGTGGGTTTAATTTTTTATAAAAATACAAATATTTTATCCTTTGTCGTTCACTTCATTTCAATCTAACAAACTTTTAACAGGTTCCAGTTTCATCCCTATAAAAAATTAAAAATATATCCTTACTTTTACCTTTCTAACAAAAAAAATATATGAAAATTAAAGCATCTCTAATTGTTCTAATGTTACTTACCGGAACACTTTATTCTCAATCAATTCAATCGCCTTCAGAATTTTTAGGCTATGAAATTGGTACCCGTTTTACAAGACATCACAAAGTTGTAGCTTATTTTAAATATGTGAGCATTACTTTAGGAAATGTAAAGTTAGAAAAATATGGCGAAACAAATGAAAACAGACCCTTATATGTAACCTTTATTTCATCTCAAGAAAATATAAATAACCTAGAGAACATTAGAAAAGAGAACCTTTCTCAAACAGGTATTATTGCCGGAAATGCAGCTAATAAAAAAGCCATTGTTTGGTTGAGTTACAATGTGCATGGGAATGAAGCTTCTAGCACAGAAGCAGCGATGTTAACCTTATATGAATTGGTCACCAATAAAAAAGCTTGGTTAGAAAATACTTTGGTTATATTAGATCCGTGTATAAATCCGGATGGTAGAGACCGCTACGTAAACTGGTTCAATCAAGTAAAAAGTACTCCTTATAATGTAGATCAGAATGCAAAAGAGCACTCAGAGCCTTGGCCAGGCGGAAGACCAAATCATTATTTATTTGATTTGAATAGGGATTGGGCTTGGGTTACACAGGTGGAATCTGAACAAAGAATTGCTATTTATAACAAATGGATGCCACATATTCATGTAGATTTTCACGAACAAGGCATTAACAGTCCGTATTACTTTGCGCCTGCTGCCGAACCTTTTCACGAAATTATTACCGACTGGCAGCGTGAGTTTCAAACGCAAATAGGAAAAAACCACGCGCGTTATTTTGACAAAGAAGGTTGGTTGTATTTTACAAAAGAAAGTTTCGATTTACTATACCCAAGTTATGGAGATACCTATCCAACCTATATGGGCGCTATTGGCATGACGTATGAACAAGCTGGCCACGGACGAGCAGGCCTAGGAATACAAACAAATGAAGGTGAAATTTTAACATTAAAAGACA
>JBLHIE010000172.1:0-3190 GCA_047614925.1 Arenicella sp. | reverse complement strand
TCATCCACTTGTCTTCCTGCGGTTTCCATGGCACGTAACAAACTTGCTTCTGTAAAGTTTCTTGGTGGTTTTGTTTCCTTTTCTAAAAAGGAGGGTTGGTGCACTCCTTTTTCTCCTTTTACAAAAGAAGGTAAGGTTGCTTGCTCGTTTAATTCTTTTTTAATTTTGCTTTCCTCCGTTTCAAAAGCAACACGCCAACCTTTGGTAAGTATTTCTTTACCGGTTGTTTTAAAAGGAACATCTGCAGCTTTTCCAATTACAGCAGTATTAGAAACCTCTGAATCTGGATAAAAAGCACCAATAAATCTGCGTGTGATAATATCGTAGACTTGTTGCTGATTGTATTGCAAATTTCCTTGAATTCCGGTAGGAATTATTGCGTGGTGATCTGTAACTTTTTGATCATCAAAAACACGTTTCGATTTCTTTATTTTTTGTCCTAAAAGTGGTTGCGTTAATTCGCTATATTTCGTTAATTTTGATAAAATTCCTGCAATTTTAGGATAGACATCATTTGGTAAAAAAGTAGTATCTACTCTTGGATAAGTAACTACTTTCATCTCGTATAATTTTTGAACCATCTTTAGGGTTTCATCTGCAGAAAATCCGAATTTATTATTACAATAGACCTGTAAACCTGTTAAATCAAATAGTTTTGGAGCGTATTCTTTTCCTTTCTTTTTAACGACCGAAACAATTTCAAAATCTGATTCGTTCACTTTATTAGCTAATATTTGGCCGTCTTCTTGTTTTAAAAAACGCCCATCTTCATAATTAAAAAGTGTATTTCTATAGGTAGTTTGCAATTCCCAATAGGGTTGTGGTTTAAAATTAGTTATTTCAACAAATCGATTCACAATCATTGCTAGGGTAGGTGTTTGTACTCTGCCAACTGACAGTACCTGTTTGTAGCCGCCATATTTTACAGTGTACAAACGGGTTGCATTTAAGCCTAATAACCAATCTCCAATAGCTCTCGAAAAGCCTGCGTAATACAAGTTATCATATTGTTCAGATGGTTTTAAATTTTTAAATCCTTCTTTAATTGCTTCTTCAGTAAGCGAAGAAATCCATAAGCGTTGTACTTTTCCTTTGTAATTGCATTGGTTTATAACCCAACGTTGTATGAGTTCTCCTTCCGTTCCAGCATCCCCACAATTGATAACCACTTCTGCCTTATCGAATAATGATTTTACAATATTAAATTGCTTTCTAATTCCTGCATCGCCCGTAACTTTCGTATCAAAGCGCTCTGGTAACATGGGTAAGTTGTTTAGATCCCAACTTTTCCAATGTGGTTTGTAATCTTTAGGTTCTAAAAGAGTGCATAAATGACCGAATGTATAGGTTACTGCATAGCCGTTTCCTTCATAAAAACCATCACGTTTTGTGTTGGCTCCTAAAATAGAAGCAATTTCTCTAGCGACACTTGGTTTTTCTGCAATACAGACTTTCATGGGGTGTTTTTACGAATTCGAAAGTAAGGAAATATTTAAGATTTTTACGGGAAAGTTAATAAGTTGGATAACTATTTCACCAAAGCCAATTGAATTCTTTTTCTCACCACATCTACTTCTAAGACTTTTACATTAATTTGTTGTTGTAAAGTAACAATTGCGTTGACATCTTTTACAAAAGTATCCGATAAATTAGAAACATGAATTAAGCCACTTTCTTTAGTTCCGATAGCTACAAAACAACCAAAATTAGTAATATTATTTACAATTCCTGGCAAGATTTGACCAATTCTTAAATCTGCAATTGTTTTAATAGTTGCATCAAATGAAAACACTTTCGCTCTCGCTCTTGGGTCTACACCTGGTTTTTCTAGTTCACTTATAATATCTTTTAAAGTAGCTAAACCAATAGTTTCAGTGGTGTATTTCTCTAAAGGAATTTTTTGTAGCATTTCTTTATTTCCAATTAATTCAGAAATATTCTTTTTTAAATCTTTTGCCATTTCAGCCACCAAGCTATAACTTTCTGGATGCACACCAGAATTATCTAAAGGATTTTCACCGTTCTTAATACGTAAAAAGCCAGCAGCTTGCTCAAAAGCTTTTCCTCCTAAACGAGGTACCTTTTTGATGGCCATCCTAGAAATAAAAGAACCTTTTTCATTCCTATAGTTTATAATGTTTTTTGCCATTTTTGGTCCGATTCCAGAAACGTAACTCAATAAAGATTCACTTGCAGTATTAATATTTACCCCAATGGTGTTTACGCAACTTTCTACAGTGGTATCTAAAGATTTCTTCAATTTTGTTTGATCAACATCATGCTGGTATTGCCCAACACCAATCGATTTGGCATCAATCTTCACCAATTCTGCCAACGGATCTTGCAAGCGCCTGCCAATAGAAACAGCCCCACGAACTGTAACATCATCATTAGGAAATTCATCTCTGGCTATTTTAGAAGCAGAATAAATAGAGGCACCAGCTTCACTCACAACAAATACAGCTACATTATTAGTAAATTGAATTTTTTTAATGAGTTGTTCTGTTTCCCTAGAGGCTGTTCCGTTTCCAATTGCTATGGCTTCTATTTTATGCGCATTTACTAAAAAGTTGATTTTTTTTATGGCTTCTATAGATTGGTTTTGAGGTGCATGCGGAAAGATAGTTTCATTATGTTCTAGACCTCCTTGCGCATTTAAGCAAACTATTTTACAGCCAGACCTAAAACCAGGATCTATGGCTAGCACTCTTTTCTCTCCTAAAGGAGCACCTAAAAGTAATTGCTTTAAATTTTTTGAGAAAACAAGAATTGCTGCTGCGTCTGCTTTTTCTTTGGCAATTGACAACGCTTCATTAGATAAAGAAGGAAATAATAAACGTTTAAAAGCATCTTTAATAGCCAATTGAATTTGCGGAGCACAGGTGTTCTGAGTTCTAATAATTTTAGCTACTATTTTTTGAATACCACTGTCTGAATCGATTGCTATTTTTAGACGAATAAAACCTTCATTTTCTGCTCTTAAAATGGCTAACAATCTATGAGATGGAATGCGCTGTAAAGACTCTTGCCAATCGAAATAATCTTTAAATTTTTGCGCTTTTTCTTCATTCGTTTTACTTTTAATAATTTTAGAAGAAATAATAGCAAAACGTGCTAGTTGTTGCCGAATATTATCGCGAATATCTGTACGTTCATTGATCCATTCTGCCATGATAAAACGGGCGCCTTC
>JBLHIE010000171.1:0-3245 GCA_047614925.1 Arenicella sp. | reverse complement strand
ATTCTTAAAGATTTGGAAAAATTAATCAAAAATTGAACTGTTTCTTTTTTTGGTTGCCGCTTTATACCAGCGGTCTCTTTTGGGTAAAGTTGCATCATATAATAAATTTAGTTAGCTGATTATAAACTAATAACGATACTTTCTTTACTTTATTGTTAGTTCACCAAAATAATATGATGTTTCTCTATTAATTTACGCATATTAATTAGCGCATAGCGCATTCTACCTAAAGCCGTATTGATACTAACTCCTGTGTTTTCACTAATTTCTTTAAAACTCATGTCCTTATACATCCGCATTACTAAAACCTCTTTTTGTTCTTCTGGAAGTCCGTTTACAAGCTCTCTAACATCATCATAAATTTGCTCTTGGATCAGCTGCTGCTCGGCATTTAAAGTGCCATCATTCAACACAGAGAAAATATCAAACTCATCGGTATTTTTAAAAGAAGGCATTCTGTTATTTTTTCTAAAATAATCAATCACCAAATTGTGTGCAATTCGCATTACCCACGGCAAAAACTTACCTTCTTCATTGTAATTACCTTTTTTTAAAGTTCTAATTACTTTTATAAAAGTATCTTGAAAAATGTCTTCTGTAAGGTCTTTATCCTGAATTTTACTATATATGAAGCTGTATAGACGTTGCTTGTGTCTATTTATTAATAGAGATAAAGAAGCCTCTTTACCACTGATATAATCACTTACTAATATGCTGTCTGAAATATTATTTTTACGTACCATAACTACTTTTAGAAAAGCTATAGGTCTTTTCTATATTATTAAATATTAATAATTTTAAAAGTAATTTTTTACTATATACGTCTAATTTTGTGTAGTTTATAAGCTACAAATATGGATATTATTTATTAATACAACAAACTTTTTATAAAAAAACATTTTACTGCCTATTAAATGAGCTTATTTTTTGGTAAATTTATAGCTTATATTATTGATACATGAAGATAGATATTTCTGTAGTAAATCCTAAAGAAAACATTATAATAAAAGGAGCAAAACTGCACAATTTAAAGAACATAGATGTTGTTATTCCCCGAAATAAATTAGTTGTAATTACTGGCCTTTCTGGCTCTGGTAAATCTTCTCTAGCTTTTGATACGCTCTACGCAGAAGGCCAAAGACGGTATGTAGAGAGTTTAAGTTCTTATGCACGTCAGTTTTTAGGAAAATTACACAAACCAAAAGTAGATTATATAAAAGGGATTGCGCCGGCAATTGCTATTGAGCAAAAAGTAAATTCTACAAATCCACGTTCTACAGTAGGTACTTCTACAGAAATTTACGATTACATAAAGTTATTATTTGCAAGAGTTGGTAAAACCTACTCTCCTATTTCTGGTGACGAAGTTAAAAAAGATACTGTTTCTGATGTCGTAAACTTTATAAAAAAGTTTAAGGATAAAACGAAACTTTTACTATTAGCCCCAATAGTTATTGATGCAGATAGAGATTTAAAAACAGTTTTGCAGGTTTTAGAGCAACAAGGCTATGCACGTTTAAAATGGAATGATAAAATATATAAAATAGGAGATTTCCCACAAAAAGATTTTCAAAAGGAACCTTTATTTTTAGTGGTAGACAGAGTGGTTACCCAAGAGGACGAAGATTTTTACAACCGTTTAGCAGATGCTGTTCAGACTGCTTTTTTTGAAGGAAAAGGAATTTGTTTTATCGAAAATTTAGCAGATAACATCGTGTCTGAATTTAGCAATAAGTTTGCCTTAGACGGACTCACTTTTTTAGAACCAAACACCCATTTGTTTAGTTTTAATAATCCGTATGGTGCTTGTCCAACTTGTGAAGGGTATGGCAATGTAATTGGTATTGACGAAGATTTAGTAATTCCAAATACCGGACTGTCTATTTTTGAAGATTGTATTTTTCCTTTTAAAACCCCTTCATATATTCATTATAAAGAGCACCTAATCGAAGTTGCGTATCAATTTGACATTCCTATTCACAAACCTTGGTTTCAATTGTCAGAAAAGCAAAAAGAATTGGTTTGGGAAGGAAATAAATCTTTTAAAGGTATTCACCATTTCTTTTCAATTTTAGAAGAAAAAAGCTATAAAATTCAGAACAGAGTCATGCTTTCGCGCTATCGCGGAAAAACAAAATGTACTACCTGTCATGGCAAACGTTTAAGAGATGAAACCAATTATGTAAAAATAAACGAGAAGAATATTTCTGATTTAGTAGCGCTTCCTTTAGACGAATTGGCTGTGTTTTTTAAGCATCTAAAATTAGATGTGTACGAAGCTAAAATTGGAAAACGTTTATTGATGGAAATTAATAATCGGTTGCAATTTTTAACAGACGTTGGGTTAAATTATTTAACTATCAACAGAACTTCTAATACCCTTTCTGGCGGTGAGAGTCAGCGTATAAACCTAGCAACTTCATTAGGAAGTTCTTTGGTGGGTTCTATGTATATTTTAGATGAACCAAGCATTGGATTACACCCAAAAGATACCGAACGTTTAATTGGTGTTTTAAAAGATTTAAGAAATTTAGGAAATACTGTTATTGTGGTAGAACACGATGAAGACATCATGAGAGAGGCCGATTATATCATAGATATTGGCCCAGAAGCAGGTACTTTTGGGGGACATGTAGTTGCCGAAGGAACCTTTAAAGAAATTTTAAAGTCAGATTCTTTAACAGCCAAATACTTAAATGAAGATTTAAAAATTGAAGTTCCTAAAAAACGACGAACCTCTATAAATAAAATTGATATTATTGGCGCAAGAGAACATAATTTACAAAATGTAAATGTTACCATTCCGCTAAATTGTTTGACGGTAATTACAGGCGTCTCTGGCTCTGGGAAAAGCACCTTAGTTAAAAAAATACTCTATCCAGTACTCCAAAAAAAATTGGTAGGTTATGGTGATAAAGTTGGACAACATACAGACGTAAAAGGAAATTTTGAAACCCTAAAACACGTCGAGTTTATTGATCAAAATCCGATTGGACGCTCTTCAAGGTCCAATCCTGTAACCTATATTAAGGCCTATGACGATATTAGAGCGTTGTACTCTAATCAGAAATTATCTAGTATTAGAAACTACAAGCCAAAACATTTTTCTTTTAATGTAGAAGGCGGACGCTGCGAGGTTTGTAAAGGAGAAGGTGAAGTAACCATCGAAATGCAATTCATGGCAGATGTGCATTTAGAATGTGATGTTTGCAACGGAAAACGCTTCAAAAAAGAAGTTTTAGAAG
>JBLHIE010000170.1:0-3245 GCA_047614925.1 Arenicella sp. | reverse complement strand
GGAAGTTGGGTTAGTTACATTCCTCAAATACAATCTAAAGGCGGTATGTATCATGTTTTAGAAACTAATTTCGAAAACGATTTTAAATTAACACCAGAAATTTTAGATACTTTCTTTAAGAGTGAAGTGGTTAAAAAACAAACTGTTTTAATTTTAAATTCACCAAACAACCCTTCAGGAGCCGTTTACACAAAAGAAGAATACAAAGCATTAGCCATTGCATGTAGAAAATATAATGTGGTCGTTTTTTCTGATGAAATTTATTCTCAAATCAACTTTTCGGAAAGCTATTCACCAAGTATTTCAGCATACTATCCTGAAAAAACAATTGTTTTTGGAGGTTTAAGCAAGGTCTTTTCTGCAGGTGGATATCGATTAGGTTACATGATGTTACCTAACGAGCTACAAGCGCTTCAGAATGTCTATAAATCGCTTTTCAGCGAAACATTTAGCTGTGTTTCTTCTCCAATACAATTTGCTGCTATAAAAGCTTTTGAATACCATATTGATTTGCAAAATTATGTGGCAACTAGTGCTGTTATTTTAAAAAATATTTCAGAATTTATTTTTAAAGAACTTTCGGAAGTAAAGATTGAATGCACAAAATCTGAAGGTGCTTTTTACATGTTAATTGGATTTAACTTGCACAAAGCTGCTATTTTAAAATTAGGAATTTCTAGTAGTTTTGATTTGGCAAATTATGTTTTAGAAAATTATAATTTTGCAATGCTGCCCGGTGTAGATTTTGGTTTTAAAAAAGAGGAGTTGTTTTTTAGAATTGCTTTTGTAGACTTTAATGGGGAAAAGGTTATGAATGCTTATGGCCATGATAAAAATATTGATACTATTTTTATCAAAGAAAATGCGCCTAATGTGTTTTTTGGTGTAGAAAAAATAAAAACTTTTATTGCCGATTTAAATAGTTAAGTTTTCAATTTTTCAATAAAAATGAATGGAACTCTTACTAGATATAAATCGCTAGAAACAATAGAATTTATTGATATAAAAAGAGCTGATTTTGCTACATGTATTGAAACTTAGGGCAAGAAGTATGCTTGTTTACTTTTAGATTATAAATGAAGTGAAGCTACGGAATTACTTGCAAAATCAACCAAATGAATTCTGAAATAACCTTTGATGATTAATGCTTTATTTAGTATTTCACATATTTAATTTATCTTTATAAGTAAAAATACAACACATCTATGCAAAGTTTATATGCAAATGGTTTTGAGACAATTTATGATGAAATGTACCAAACATTTATTGATTACGAAGATGAGTTTGTTTTTTATAGCGCGCTTTTAAACCAGTATCAAAAGAAGCAAGTTTTAGAAATTGGCTGTGGCTCTGGTAATCTAGCAAGATTTTTTATTGATAATAATTACAAGTATAGTGGTTTAGATTATAGTGCAGATATGTTGCAAATTTGCACATTAAAAAATTCTAAAAGCAATTTTATTTTAGGTGATATGACCCAGTTTTTATTGAAAAATAAAACAGAAAGTATAATTATTACGGGTAGAACTTCTAGTTACTTGCTAACAAATAAAGATGTTTTTAGCTGCTTAAAATCTGTGCATCAAAATTTAAAAACAGGTGGTTTGTTCTGTTTCGATTTTATAGATGCAAATCGGTTTTTTAAAGAAATAAAAGGAGGGAAAGAAGTAAAACATACCGCTGTTTTTGATCAAAAAAAATATGAGAGAATTAGTTTTTTTAATACCAACACATCAGAAAACTTGATGTTTAATTGGGATTCAAAATATTATGAGTGCACCCAAGGAAAAATCAAATTAATTGCAGAAGATAGATCAGAAGTTAGAGCATTTACTAAAAATGAATGGGAGCTTTATTTACACTTAAATAATTTTGAAATGGTAGAATTTATAGATAGAAAAAGTTATGCCTTTGATACCTATGTGGTAGTTGCTAAAAAAATATAAAGATGCTTATATATTCAAAGGTAACTTCAGATAAAGAATTGTCTGAAATTCTAGAGCTCCAGCACAAAAATCTATTCGAAAACGTATCTAAAGAAGATAGAGAGGAACATGGTTTTGTAACCGTAAAACATACTTTAGAAATTTTAAAGGCAATGAATATTGTTTGCCCGCATACCATTGCAAAACACGAAGATAAGGTTGTTGGTTTTGCTTTGTCTATGAGCAAAGATTTTGCTGAAGATTTTACGCTGTTAAAACCAATGTTTCATGAAATTTCTAAAATAGTTTCTGACGAAAAATATATTGTTATGGGACAAATCTGTATTGCTAAAGACTACAGAAAGCAGGGCGTTTTTAGAGGATTGTACCAGTTTATGAAAACAGTTACTTGTCTTAATAACTTTGATAGAATACTAACAGAGATAGATAGTAAGAATCATCGATCTTTGAAGGCCCACGAATCTGTTGGTTTTGTAAATCTGAAAGATTTTAACGCTGGAGATATAAATTGGAGAATAGTTTCCTTAAAAGTTTAGTGTTTTTTTAAATGAAGCTCGTTTTCATTAAATACACCATACGTAAAGTATTGAATCCAATCACCTAAATTTATATAGGTAGAATTTTCTTGTAGTTTAATTTCTAAAGGAAGGTGTCTATGACCAAAAACAAAATAATCATAGTGTTTAGACACTAATTTTCTTTTGCAGTATTGCACCAACCATTCGTTTTCTTCGCCTAAAAACTTGGCATCTTCATCACCAGAAATTAATTTATTTTTTACAGACATGTATTGTCCAAGCTTTACACCAATATCTGGGTGTAGCCACCTAAATAGCCATTTAAAGAAAGGAAACGTAAATACTTTCTTCATGCGTTTATATCCCTTATCTTCAGGTCCTAGACCATCTCCATGGCCAATAAGCATTTTTTTATCATTGATACAAAATTCTTGTGGCGCATGATATACAGGAATATTTAACTCTTTTTCAAAGTAGTTGTTCATCCATAAATCATGGTTCCCAACAAAGAAATAAATAGGAATACCTGCATCTTTAAGTTCTGCTAGTTTTCCTAAGACTCGAACAAAACCTTTAGGAACTACAGTTTTATACTCAAACCAAAAGTCGAATAAATCACCTAATAAAAAAACAGCTTCTGCATCTTCTTTTATGCTATCTAACCAAGCAACAAACTTTTTTTCTCTAGGAAAACTTGCTGCTGCAGTTGGTGCACCTAAATGCTGATCCGAAGCAAAATAGACTTTCTTATTGTCTGAGGTATTTATTGTTATCATTGCTA
>JBLHIE010000169.1:0-3266 GCA_047614925.1 Arenicella sp. | reverse complement strand
ATAAAAAAATGGTTAATTTTAGCAACAAGGTTACTCTTATTAACCGCACTTATTTTTGCGTTTTCGCAACCCTATTTTAGCAATAAAGACGGCCTTAAAAAACAACATACTTTTATCTATTTAGACAACTCCTTAAGCACAAGTAGCAGAGGAGAAAAAGGCGATTTGCTAAAAGTTGCAGTGCAAGAAATTATAGAAAATACAGCAGCTGAAAATGCCTATTCTTTAAGAACCAATACAGGTTTCTATAAGGATCTGAATAAAGAGAACTTAAAAAAAACATTACTAAAAGTAGAAAAAACCCCTAAAAAATTAAGCCTAAGTAGTGTTTTACTTCAAATAGATCAAGAAAATAAATCAACAATTAACACTTTAAATAAGAGTGTTTTAATTTCTGATTTTCAGACTATTTACCCTGAAAAGTTTACAAATGTAACAACTCCTTTTTCAGTCGTAAAACTAGAAGCTACAAAAAAAGACAACCTTTCTATAGACAGTGTTTTTATAAACAATAAAAAGGCTAATAATTTTACTGTAAATGTAATTCTCAGAAATCAAGGTTCGAAAAAAAACAAAGTGCCTATTGCTATTTTTAATGGAGAAAAGCTAATTAGCAAACAGTCTTTTCTTATTGAAAAAGATGTGCAAAAAACAATTGCATTTACAATAAAAAACACATCTAACTTCTTAGGCAAAGTTGAGCTGAATTTGCGTGACACATACCTGCATGACAATCAGTATTATTTTACATTGAATAACCATCAAAAAACACCCATTTTAACAATTGGAATGAATGCCAGTTTTTTATCCAAAATATATACACAGAAAGAATTTAAACTTACAAATTCTTTGCCCGAAAACATCAATTACAACACGCTTCAAAATCAACAATTAATAGTATTAAATGAACTAGAAAGTATTCCAGTAATCTTAACAAATAGCCTCGTAAAATTTTCTAAAAACGGAGGAACTATTGTGATTATTCCGAATGAAAAAATAGTGCTTTCTTCTTACAATCAATTGCTGAAAAAATTAAACTTAGGCGCAATTGAACCTGTAAGAAAAGACACTTTAAAAATTACAGACATCAATTACACGCATCCCATTTTTAAAAATGTTTTCTCGAAAAAAGTTAAGAATTTTCAATATCCAACAGTACAAAGCCACTACCCCTACAGAGGCGTTCTCTCTAAAATAGTTTCTTTTCAAAACAATACTGCCTTTATTAGCCAGTTGGCAAATAGTAAAACGTATTATATCTCTAGTGCCCTAAACAAAAATAACAGTAACTTTTTAAACTCTCCATTAATAGTGCCTGTCTTTTATAATTTTGGTGAGCTGAGTTTTAAGCAGTCTAAATTAGCCTATAGCATAGACCAAGAAAATACGATAGCAATAGCAACAAAAATAGGCAAAGATGAAATTTTAGTAATTGCTAAAAACAATGCCTCTTTTATTCCGCTGCAACAAACCTATCAAAACAAAGTGGTGATTAAAACCAAAGAACAACCACTATTAGCTGGATTTTACGCTGTTTTAAAAGAAAATGTAACTATTAAAGAATTGGCTTACAACTACCCCAAAGAAGAAAGTTTATTAAATTTCCTAGATGTAAATGTCATTAAGAGAACCAATAAAAACAGCACTATTTCTTCTTCAATACGTGAGGCTTTTGAAGAAATAAATAGAAATAATGAAGTTCATTGGCTTTGGAAATGGTTTTTAACCTTGGCAATTGTATCTTTGCTCTTAGAACTTTTGATTTTAAAATTCTATACACCATGATTACGCTTATAAAATCGGCAACGATTATAGACTCTTCAAGTCCCTTTCACCAACAAAAAAAAGATATTTTAATTCAAGACGGTCGTATCAAAAAAATTGATAGCAACATTCCGTCTAAAAAAGAATACACCCTTGTAGAAAAAGAAAACCTGCATATTTCTTGCGGTTGGTTTGATACAAGCGTTTCTTTTGGTGAACCTGGTTACGAAGAAAGGGAAACTATCAAAAACGGATTGCAAGTTGCAGCAAAAAGTGGCTTTACGGCTGTTGCGGTAAATGCAAATTCGAATCCTGTTATTGATAATAAAGCTGGAGTAGAATTTCTAATTCATAAAGCACATGGTTTTGCGACAAAACTACATCCTATTGCAGCTTTAACGCAAGGAAGTAAAGGAATTGACATGGCAGAACTGTATGACATGCAACAATCTGGTGCAATTGCTTTTGGCGATTATAAGAAACCAATTGAGAATGACAATTTAATGAAAGTCGCTCTTTTGTACGCTCAAAATTTTGATGGTTTGGTCTTAAGTTTTCCAAAAAACAAGTCAATTGCTGGAGAGGGAATTGCGCATGAAGGTATGAATAGCACAAAACTTGGCTTAAAAGGAATTCCTGCCTTGGCGGAAGAGTTACAAATTGCTAGAGATCTCTTTTTACTGGAATACACTGGTGGTAAATTACATTTTCCAACAATTTCTACGGCAAAATCTGTAGATTTAATTAGAAATGCTAAAAAGAACGGTTTACAAGTTTCTTGTAGCGTTGCTGCACACCATTTAACACTAACAGACGCAGAGTTGCACGAATTTAACGGCGACTACAAAACGAATCCGCCATTAAGAACCAGTGCAGATTGCAAAGCATTACTGAAAGGAGTTAAAACGGGTGTTATTGACATTATTACTTCAGATCATGATCCTATAGACATCGAACATAAAAAGGTGGAGTTTAGCGAAGCAAAGGACGGAACTATTGGTTTAGAAAGTTTCTTTGGTGCTGTAAACTCAGTATTAACTTTAGAGGATTTTATAGAGAGCATCACCTCAAAACCAAGACAGGTTTTTGGCTTGGCACAAGCTTCTATTGCTGAAGGAAAAATAGCAGATATTTCACTTTTTAATCCTGAAGAAAAATATACGTTTGCAAAAGAACATATTTTATCTACGTCTAAAAACAGCGCATTTCTCAATAAAAAAATGAACGGGAAAGTATATGGTATTTTTTCAAACAATCAACTGATCTTAAATTCATAATACCATGACAAAACATACTAGAAAAGAAGGAAAGACCGCTGCATTAATTAGTTACATACCCGTTATTGGAGCTCCAATTGCTTTCTTTTTAAATAAGGATAAACGAAATTATTTTGCAAGTTTTCATATTAGACAAACGTTTGGTTTAAACATTTTATACTTTATAAATAAGTATATTATTTATTCTTATTTTGGCATCACAGCAGGAAACATTGGAAAAGGCGG
>JBLHIE010000168.1:0-3310 GCA_047614925.1 Arenicella sp. | reverse complement strand
CAACTTTACCAGGAATGCACGCAGCACAGGTAACCTACGATGAACTTTCTTACCATGAAGACGCTCGGAAATTTGAAACAGGCACCCTTGCATATCCGCTATTTCATGCTTGGTCTGCTGGCCTAGAGTTACTTCTTTCCATTGGCGTACAAACGGTGTATGAAAAAGCTTTAGAAAACACAACTCTAATTATAAACGGACTTCTAAAAAACAATTACAACTTAGTAACACCTATTAGGGATAAGCGAGAAAGAACCGCAATAGTTCATTTTTATGCAAGCTCTTTTGAGAAAACAAACGCACTGTTCTCAAAATTGAAAGCACATAAAGTATTGGTTACTTTACAAGGAGAAAATATAAGAGTTAGTCCTAATTTCTTCACCACAAAAGAAGAAATTGAGGTGTTTTTAAGTTTACTTTAAAAGTTTTTTTTTGATTATTGAAAAAATTTAAGACAAAATTTTAAATTTTATTTCTGTTAAAATAAAAGAAGTATTTTAGCAATAAAACATTAAACTCCTACAACAATATGGATACTTGTAAAAAATGTGCTCAAAAATTTAATTATTGGCAAGTATATAAAAACTATTGGAGCGCCAAACAACAGATTCAATGCCTAAATTGTACCACCACACATGCCCCTAAATTTTTAAATAAAGTACTACTTGCACCTGTAATATTTATTGCCGGAATTTCACATATTGCAATTCCTACTCCGTATTTACCAAACGTATTTTTTTTCGTGCTTACTAACATGACACTCTTTATTATCGTTGGATTTACCTTATCTCTTTTAACAAATTTCTTTTTTAAATTTAAATTAATCGACTCTAAAAAAGCACATACAAAGTAGTTACTATAACTCCGTTTTTACCCTCTAATTGATAGGCACACAATTGTTTTTCTTCTTTTACCTTCAAATTAAAGGGTGGCGCTAGTAAATTAATACCACTTTTCTTTTTTAATCTAATTCCTTGACCAGATATAATGTCTTTATTTGGCGTAAAATCTCCAACAGGTAAATGCTCTGTTAAGATGAAGTATTTAAAGCTTGTTAACTTATCTACCATCGCTTGGACTTCCTCATTTGATAAATGCTGTAATACTTGTCTAATGATGGCACAATCTCCAGAAGGCAAATCAGCTACTGCAATATCTAAACAATAAAACTCTAAATTAACTTCTTTAAATTTTTCTTTATTAAAAGTAATAAGCGGTGCTACAATATCTATTGCATTATATTTTACAGTGTATTTTACCAAGGCTTTACCAACATTGAAATCTCCACAACCTAAATCGCACACCGTAATTGGTGTTTTAAAAGAAGTTAAGAATGAGGTAACTGCAGCTATATAAGGCTTTACAATTTCTATTTGATGTGATCCTGAACCAGAATAAAAATTAGAATTATTACCTCCCCAAAGCTTTTGTTCATACACCTGCTCCATTGCAGCTTTGGTGGGCCAAGAATTCTTTGTTTTTTTAAGTTCTTCTTTCATTTATATATAGTCACTGTAAACACGAATCACATGGAATTCGCTAACTTTTAAAAGCCATAAATTAGGTGTTTGCGAATTTACAGAAATTCCTCTTTTAAATTCGGAATTCCATAAAAAACATACTTTCTTTTAAACTACCTTTGCCCTAAAAATAATACATGCAGTTTTCTGATTTTCCTTTTCATAAATTAATCTTAAAAGCCGTTGCTGAAGAGCGATTTCAAATCCCAACTTTAGTACAACAAAAAGCGATTCCTTTAGTCTTAGAAAAAAAGAATGTAATTGTTTCTGCACAAACAGGTACAGGTAAAACAGCTGCTTTTGCCTTGCCAATTGTTCAATTATTATTTGAGGGTAAAGAGGCAGAAAAAAAAGAGAAAAAAATAAGGTCTTTGGTAGTGACGCCTACGCGTGAATTGGCCATTCAAATTTTAGAAAATTTTAAAAACTTTAGCAAATATTCTAACTTGGAAGCTACCGCCGTTTTTGGTGGTGTTTCATTAGAACCTCAAAAAGAAATTTTAGGAAAAGGAGTAGATATCTTAATTGCAACTCCCGGCAGATTGATTGATTTGCAACTGCAAGGCCATATCGATTTAAGCGCTGTAGAAATTTTTGTCTTAGATGAAGCAGATTTAATGCTAGACATGGGTTTTATTGTTGATATTAAGAAGATAGAAGCCTTATGTCCTAAGAAAAAACAGACTTTACTGTTTTCTGCTACCATGCCAGAAAAAATCGTGGAATTGGCAAAAAGAGTCATTAAGAGTCCGGTTGTAGTAGAAATAAACCCAGAAGAAACTACTGCAAAAAATATTGGCCAATTATTATATTATCTACCAAAGAAAAACAAAACAGACTTGTGTTTACACCTGTTAAGAAATACCATTAATGGGAAAATAATCATTTTTAGACGCACCAAATTTGGTGTAGATAAACTAGAGGAATCTTTGCTTAAAAATGGATACCAAGTAGCAAGTATTCATGGAGATAAAACACAAATTGTAAGAAATAAAGCAATTGAAGACTTTAAAGAGAAGAAAGCGCATATTTTAATTGCAACAGATGTGGCATCTCGTGGAATAGACATCACAAATGTAGACGCTATTATTAATTTTGATATTCCGAACATCCCAGAAACCTACATTCACAGAATTGGTAGAACAGGTAGAGCAGGAAAATCTGGTATTGCCTTTTCTTTCTGTTCTCCTGATGAGAACGGCTATATTAAGCTCATTGAAGCTTTAATTGAAAAACCAATCAAGGTAATTATTGAGCACCCATATGTGATTGACAAACCAAAACATAAAAAACTACAACCAAATACGGTTAGCAAAAACAAGAAAGGAAGAAAATCTGAAGCTTCTAAAAAGAAAAAGAAACGCTGGTATTAGATTCCTTGATGTATCTTTAACGTTAAAGAAAACTACCCTACAAAAACTAGAAATCTAAGATTCAATTTTTAAACCGTCATAAGCTAAGAAAACGTTTTCTGGAAGCTGTTCAGAGACTTCTTTATGAAAACCTAACTTGTGACTTATATGCGTGAAATAGGTTTTTTTAGGTTGAATTTCTTCCACAAAATCTAATGCTTCTTTTAAATTAAAATGTGTTGGATGTTCTTCTATCCTTAAAGCATTTACAATTAAAATATCTAAATTCTTTAATTTGTTCTTTTCTTCACCAGAAATGGATTTTAAATCTGTGAGATAGGCCATGTTTTGAATTCTATATCCTAAAATAGGCAATTTACCATGCAGTATCTGAATTGGAATTACTTTTAAATCATCAACTAAAAAAGAAGCGCTTTC
>JBLHIE010000167.1:0-3316 GCA_047614925.1 Arenicella sp. | reverse complement strand
GTAAAAGCGCCAAAAGTTGGTGAAAGTAACCCAACCTTTAATCCGCCAGCCAAAATACCAGGATTTATTTCTCCATCAAAAGAAATAGCATCAAAAGCAACTATTAGACCAATCATTAAACCCAGAAAACCCCAAACAAGTGCAAATAAACTCAGAGATTTTAAAATTTCTAAGGTTTTACTTTTTTGAGCTGGTTTTAAAAATTCTTTAATAATAAGAACACTGCAAATAATGAGTACAAATAAAAGGGTGTACATAAATAATGGGCCACCTTCGTTTAATCGATCTAGAATCATAATATTTAGTTTTAAAGTTATTTACATCAAAAGTAAATTAGAAAACCAATCCTATTTTTTAATTTCGATGAACGCATGCATTTGTTCTAAAATGAACCAATTTAAAGAGCTTTTCTACAAAAAGTGCTAAATTGGTTGAATGTCTTGTAAAAGTAGGATTTCATCTCAAAAAAAAAGAATTTCTGATTAAAAAGAGGATATTGCAGTGTTCTATGAAAGCTAAAGTAATAATAACCTTTCTAATTAATATCGTTTTCCACTCCGTTTTTTGGATTGGAGTATATTTTTTTTATACCTATTTTTTAGGATATGGTAGCGATAACATAGCCTATGTAAATAAGTTTTCTGCATTTTTAATGCCAGTTACCATTATTGTCAGTTACTTTTTTTTGTATAAATTAATACCTAAATATTTAATTTCAAAAAAACACGGGCTCTTTGTATTGTATACAATTTACACGCTTATCATTTCTTTTTGCTTTATAATGATTTCCATTTTATACGGTTTGGTTTTTTCTACGGAACTAACAATTGCAAATTCGAAGCCCTTAACAAAAACAGTTTTCTTTGTTGTTTTAGGAATTTACATGGTCGTTTTAATAGTGATAGCAATCGGTTTAGTAATGCAAAGCTATAAAATAGCCATTAAAAACGATGATTTAAAAACTAAATTCCTACAAACGCAATTGCAATTAAAAGAACAAGAATTAAAATTTTTGAAGATGCAGATTCATCCACATTTTTTGTTTAATTGTTTGAATACAATATACGGCTTTGCTTTGCTAAAAGGAGAAGAGGCTCCACAAATGATTTTAAAGTTGTCTAATTTGTTAGATTATATTTTATATCAAATAGAAAAACCAAAAGTACTGTTAGAAGAAGAAGTAGACCATTTAGAAGATTATATTTCTTTAGAAAAAATGCGCTTTCATGACACTTTACAGGTGAATTTTACAAAGGAAATTGAACATCAAAATGTGCAAGTTTCTCCAATGTTGTTAATTCCGTTTGTAGAAAATAGTTTTAAACATGGCCAATTTATTAAGGGTGTCTTGCAAATAGATATTTATTTAAAAGTTGATAAAAACAACTTACTTTTTACGGTTAAAAATGCTTCTAAAGACAAAGATGATGTGAAAACAGGAATCGGAATTGAAAATATTAAAAAGCGTTTAGAAATAATGTATGCTGAAAAGCATCAACTAGAAATTATTGATAAAAATAATACCTTTAATGTGGTGTTAAAAGTGGTGTTAGGCAATTCTAAAAGAATGTAAAATGAGCAAAATAAAATGTGTTATTGTAGATGATGAACCGATGGCAAGGGCAGTTCTAATTTCTTTTGTGGCTAAAATTCCGAATTTAGAATTGGTGAAATCATGCAAGAATGCAATGGAAGCTTTTGAAGTTGCAAATCAACAAAAAATTGATATTTTCTTTCTAGATATTAACATGCCAGACATTTCTGGTTTGTCTTTGGCAAAATCAATCAACCATAAGGCTAAAATTATTTTTACTACGGCATACAGAGAATATGCTGTAGATGGCTTTAATTTACAAGCGGTAGATTATTTACTAAAACCAATTGCTTTTGATCGTTTTTTACAATCAATTCATAAATATTTCGAAGGTGTTTCTTTTATTGATTCTGAAATAAAAATCGAAGAATCAGTTCTTAAAAATGACTTTATTTTTGTGCGATCTGACAGAAAAATGGTGAAAATTAATTTTGATGAAATAATGTATGTTGAGAGTCTGTCTGATTATATTAAAATTCATTCAGCAGATAAAACCATTACTACAAGAGAAACTATTGGCAATATAGAGACGAAATTACCAGCTAAAAATTTTCTTAGAATTCACAGATCTTATATTGTAAATCTTAAAAAAATGAATTCTTACACAAATGAATTTGTAGAAATTGGTAAAAACGCTATTCCTATAAGCAGAACATACAAAGAAAATGTACTTAAAAAGTTGACGAAAATTTCATAGAAATAGTTTTATCTTTGATGCAAAATTTAGACTTTGAATACAGCACAATTTAATACAGAAATACGCTCAGAAAAAATTGAAAAAGCAAGCTTTACTTGGCAAACTCCTAGTAATATTGCGCTGGTAAAATATTGGGGAAAAAGCAATCCTCAAATACCTAAAAATGCTTCTATCAGTTTTACTTTAAATAATTGTCATACCATTACTACTATCGATTTTTCTAAAAAAGAAACAACAGAAACAGCAGTATTTGAATTGTTTTTTGAAGGAAAAGAAAAGGAAGAATTCAAGCCTAAAATTGCAGCCTTTTTTAAAAGAGTGCAAGAATATTGTCCGTATATTTTAGAATATAAAATGACGATCAATTCAGAGAATTCTTTTCCCCATTCTAGCGGAATTGCATCTTCAGCTAGTGGTTTAAGTGCCATTGCAATGTGTTTAATGAGTTTAGAAAAAGCATTAAACCCGAAGTTAACACTAGAATTTATCAATAAAAAAGCTTCCTTTTTAGCTCGTTTAGGCTCTGGTAGCGCAAGTAGAAGTATAGAAGGACCTTTGGTTGTCTGGGGAAATCATCCAGAAATAGTAGGAAGTTCAGACCTATTCGGCGTGAAATTTCCTTACAAAGTGCATTCAGTTTTCGAAAATTATCAAGATGCAATTTTATTAGTAGATAAAGGCGAAAAACAAGTTTCTAGTACCATTGGTCACAATTTAATGCACGACCATCCGTATGCAGAAAATAGATTTATACAAGCAAATGAAAATTTAGCGAAGCTATCTAAAATTCTTCAAGCCGGAGATATAAAAGAATTTATAAACTTGGTAGAAAGGGAAGCTTTAACACTGCATGCAATGATGCTTACGAGCAACCCATACTTTATTCTAATGAAGCCAAATACATTAGAAATTATTCATAAAATTTGGGAATATAGAGCTGCTAAAAACAGTAATATTTGTTTCACTTTAGACGCGGGTGCCAATGTGCATGTTTTGTATCCGGAAAACGAAAAAGAGGCAGTTCA
>JBLHIE010000166.1:0-3344 GCA_047614925.1 Arenicella sp. | reverse complement strand
AAAGAATCTACAGGATAGGCAACAGAACTTCCCATGTTATGAGGTAACCCTAGTGTGTGTCCTAATTCATGCGAAGAGACAAAACGAATCAAACGACCCATTGTTTCTGTCTTAAAATTATTTCCTCTTGCATCTGGGTTGATCGCAGCCGTCTGAATAAAAAACCAGTTATGTAACAACGTCATTACGTTATGATACCAGTTAATATCAGATTCTAAAATTTCTCCAGATCTAGGATCACTTACGTGAGGTCCGTTTGCATTCGGAATTGGAGAGGCCAAATATCTAATGACAGAATAGCGCACATCTTCCGGGCTATATTCTGGGTCTTCTTCTGCCGTAGGTGCCATTTTACCAACAATAGCATTTTTAAATCCAGCAGCTTCAAAGGCTACTTGCCAATCGTTAACACCTTGTATAATATAAGGAACCCATTCTTTAGGAGTTGCTCTATCTACATAATAAACAATTTGTTTTTTAGGCTCGACCAATTCACCGTTGTTAAATTTTTCAACATCTTCATCTTTCACCTCTAAACGATATCTATCTAAATACATCACCGTTTTGCTTCTCTGAGCCTCTAAACCATAATCTGTTTGTCCTCTTGCAAACCAGCCAACACGCTCATCAAAATATCTACGTTTCATAGGTACTTTAGGCAACAACAGCATAGAATTACTCATTTCTAAAGTAATAGAACCCAAGGCAATATTAGAAGGTGCTTTGCCAGCGATGTATGTTTTCACATGTCTTACTTCTATGTTTTTGGGATAACTGCTTACCCGTTCTATATAAGAACGGTCTTTATCCATTCTTGTCGCTTGGTATCTTTTTCTATACGAAGCAGGAAACCCTAAAGGTTTTACATCTGTAGAAAATAAACTAGTGGCATCAATTACAGTAGCCGTAGAATCTTTACTAAATGCCTTTATAGGGAAAGAAAATAAAATAGGTTCTAAATTTGAGTTTACCACCGCTTCGTGTACGGGTAAAATAGTGTCTGCTACAACACTATGAGAAACAATTCTTAGTAAAATGTGTTTATTTTTTTTCTCCCAACGCAATACTTGTGTGTTTGCTTTTGCACCACCAAAGCCTATTCCGCTCGCAGTTTTTGCAATTCTGGTAACCATTAACATTTCTCTTTGTAGTAAAGAGTCGGGTATTTCAAATAAGTAAGCATCGTCTTTTGTGTGCACCTTAAATAAACCTTCGTCTGTTTTGTGGTCTTCTGTTACTACCTTACCGTAAGGTTTAATTGCGTCTTTTTTAGGTTTGGGTTTTTTAGCTTCTTTTGGAGTTTCTTTTTTCTTTTTCTTCCAAAATTGAGCGGAAGATTCTGTAGAAAAACCAATTACAAAAGCGAGTACCAGTAGTCTTGTAAGTATTTTTTTTATCATGATAGATTTGATTAAATTTATAAGGCTCGAAGTTAAGCAAAGAAATATTTAAGAAATCTTAAAAAAATCTTAAAGAAATCTTAAAAGAAGATATTTTACCTTGCGTTTTAAGTAAAAAAAAAGCCTTTAGAGTGATTTCTAAAGGCTTTTTAAAAGGTATAAATAGTTATAAGTTAAAAGCTGCTTTTATAGTATCTACATAATCTAATTTTTCCCAAGTAAAGGTTTCTACCTCTTCAGAAACCGTCTCTCCCATCGGGTTGGAAAAGGTAACTGTTTTTACTTCTGGTGTTCTTCCCATGTGACCATAAGCCGCAGTTTCAGAATAAATAGGCGCTCTTAATTTTAAACGTTGCTCTATGTAATACGGACGCATATCAAAAAGAGTGGCTACTTTTTTACTAATTTCTCCGTCTGTTAAATCTACCGTTGCCGTTCCATAAGTTTCAACATTAATACTTGTTGGTTCTGCAATACCAATGGCATAAGAAACTTGCACTAAAATTTCTTTACAAAGACCTGCAGCAACTAAATTTTTTGCAATATGTCTTGTTGCATACGCCCCAGATCTGTCTACTTTAGAAGGGTCTTTTCCAGAGAAAGCACCACCACCGTGTGCTCCTTTTCCGCCGTAGGTATCTACAATAATTTTTCTTCCTGTTAAACCAGTATCCCCGTGAGGGCCGCCAATTACAAAAATACCTGTTGGGTTAATGTGATAGGTAATGTTGTCTGTAAATAATTTTTGATTCTGAGCTGGTAGGTTTGCTACAACTCTTGGAATTAAAATTTCTAGGATGTCTTTTTTAATTTTAGCCAACATTACTTCGTCGCTTTCATCAAAATCATCGTGTTGTGTAGAAATTACAATCGCATCGATTCTTTCAGGAACATTGTCATCAGAATATTCTATGGTTACTTGAGATTTTGCATCTGGTCGTAAATAGGTAATATCATTGTTTTCTCTTCGTAATTTAGCCAATTCAATCAACAATCGGTGAGACAATTCTAACGCCAAAGGCATGTAGTTTTCTGTTTCATCAGTAGCGTAACCAAACATCATTCCTTGATCTCCTGCGCCTTGTTCTTCTGGATTGATCTTGTCTACACCTCTATTAATATCTGGAGATTGTTCGTGAATTGCAGACAATACTCCACAAGAATTCCCATCGAACATGTAGGCACTTTTAGTGTAGCCAATTTTATTAATTACATCTCTAGCAATTTGCTGAACATCTAAATACGTTTTAGATTTTACTTCACCGGCTAAAATAACCTGTCCGGTAGTAACTAATGTTTCACAAGCAACTTTACTGTTTTTATCAAATGCTAAAAAATTATCAATTAAAGCATCAGAAATTTGATCTGCAACTTTATCTGGGTGTCCTTCAGACACACTTTCTGAGGTAAATAAATATGACATAATTTTGTTCTTTTATATTTAAAAATGTTTCCTCTATGAAATACATGGAGGTTTCTTTGATCCCGAAACTTCGGGAGGTGTTCTCGTTAAATTGAGAACAATAGGAAAATAAAATTGATTGCGTAGTCGCTAAAAGAAGTATATAATTACTGCTTTAGCATTTTTTTTATGAGGTTGCAATCAGTTCAAATTTTTCCTCTTAATTATCCCACAAAAGTACATTATAAAATTAAACTCACCCTATTTTTAGCGATAATTATTTATGATAGCATCATCAATAAATGAATTTTCGTGTTTTAAAATTGAAGATATTAAAGAATTCAGAGTGCAGGGTTGAATAAAATGCGATATCAATATTTTTGAAAAATAAATCACTTTTTATTTGGATACTAAATTTTTTGAAGCATATCTTTGCACTCACAAAGTTCAATATCTTATTGAAATGTTATCAAGAAAGGTGAAGGGATTAGACCCGACGAAGCCTTAGCAACCCTTTAGAAATGAAGAAGGTGCTAAATTCT
>JBLHIE010000165.1:0-3359 GCA_047614925.1 Arenicella sp. | reverse complement strand
CTTTTAAGACGATAACATCATTATAATTTCCACGCTTTAAAACTGCCGCCTGCACAATACCTTCCGGTAAAGCTGTAGGTACATCTTTTAAAGAATGTACAGCAATATCAATATCGCCGTTGAGCATGGCAATATCTAGGTTTTTCGTAAAAATTCCTGTAACACCTAGTTCATACAAGGGTTTATCTAAAATAATATCTCCTGTAGATTTTATAGGGACTAGAACAGCTTCATAACCTAATTCTGCTAATTCTGTGCGTACTTTATTCGCTTGCCAAAGCGCCAATTTACTTTCGCGAGTACCAATTCTTATTATTTTTTGCATGGAATTTTAATTATGATTGAAACACTTTCTGAATAACTTCTATACTTTCTGAAACAGAAGTTTGTTCGTCTTTTAAATGCTTAACAAACTGGGTAGTAATCTTTTGAATGAAACGTGAAGTTAATATTTCTGCTTGATTTTCATCGAAATTAACAATTTTCTTTTTCTGGAAATTAATTTCATCTTTTTTAATAATCTCAAGAGATTCTTTTAATGCAGCAATAGCAGGTGTAAATCTTCTGTGATTCAACCAATTATTAAATTCTTCTTTATGAGTTTCTATAATTTCTTCTGCAAAAGGAATTTCTTGCTGACGAACCGCAAGGGTTTCATCGGTGATTTTAGAGAGCTCGTCTACATTAATTAAAGAAACACCTTTAAAATCAGTTACTTCTTTTGCCACATTTTCTGGCATTGATAAATCTAAAATTAAAATTTCTTTATTGTTTGCAATGTGTTCTTTAGTAATCGTTGGCTTGTTTGCACCTGTAGAAACAATTAAAACAGCTGCTTTCGCAACCTCTTCCTTCAAATCTTCTATAACAGCCTTACGAATAGAGGCGTGTTCTCTTACAAACTGAATCGCCTTTTCTTCTGTCCGATTCACTAAACAAACTTGTTTGTTCTGTGTATATTCGGCCAAATTCTTACAGGTATGCTTTCCCATTTTACCCAAACCAAAAACAAGAATGTTTTTTGAATTGTAATCCGGTAAGTTTTTGACAATATATTGCACCGCTGCATAAGAAACAGAAGTTGTTCCTGAACTTAATTTTGTATCATTCTTAACGCGCTTGCTTGCCTGTAAAACACAGTTTACCAAACGCTCTACATAAGAATTTGTAGTTTTTAATTGTTTTGCTAATTTAAAAGAGTGTCTTAATTGGCCAACAATTTCGTAATCTCCTAAAATCTGACTTTCTAAACCAGTACCAATTTTAAATAAATGACTAATTGCTTCTTGGTCTTTTTGAATATTGCAAACGGTATTGAACTCTTTTACAGTTCCTTCAGAAAAATCGCACAACAGTTCTATTAAAAGACAAGGGCGACTTGCAAAACCGAAAATTTCTGTTCTATTACACGTAGAGATGATAAAAATAGCCGAGATTCCTTTTTCTTTCGCGGCAATTAGAAGTGATTTCTGGTTTTCTTTAGACACCGAAAATTTACCACGCATTTCTGCATCTGCTTTTTTATAACTAACACCAATATTGTAAAAATGCTCTTTACTTATTTCCTTCATAACTCTTTAAGATGGTACAAAAGTAAAAACTTCAGTAAGATAAAAATGTCGCTTAAAGAACTTTTAATACCGTTGTATGTATTTTAACTATTTTATTTTGATAAAACCCTGAAAACCCTTATTTTTGTTGTCTGTACAAGCCTTTAGATTGTATTTATATAGAATGAATCTAAATAGAAACTAGTTGAAAAATTAAGAAATATATGTTTAAAAATGTCGGAGAAAGTTCTTTAGATGAAATCACTTTAGAAAAAGGGTTTTATGTACTTCATTTTCAGAATGAAAGCGATAAAATACAAAGTTTTGAAAGAGCTATTGACAGCAGCTTTTTACAAATGCATTTCTGTTTAAGAGGAAATTCTAAATTTTTATTTAACGAGGGTGGTTATATTTTTGATGTTTTAGACAATCGATCCATTTTATTATACAATCCGCAAAGAACTTTACCAATAAATTTAGAAATTCAACCAAAAACAACCTTGGTTTCTTTATTAATTTCAATTGAAAAATTCCACTCTTTATTTTCTAAAGAATCCGGTTACATTCCTTTTTTAAGTAACGAAAACAGCAACCGTAAGTTTTATGATGATACCGAAATAAAGCCAACAGTTGCAGTCGTTTTACATCAAATTATAAACTCTAACATTAATAGTTCTATTAGAGAATTGTACGTAAAAGGAAAAATTTACGAGCTACTAAGTCTTCATTTTCAAAAAGAAGAAAGCACAGATGCAGAATATTGTCCTTTTTTAGTAGATGAACAAAATGTGTTAAAAATTAGAAAAGCAAAAGACATTATAATTTCTAGAATGTCTGAACCTCCAAGCTTGCAAGAATTAGCCCTGGAAATTGGGTTGAATTTAAAGAAACTAAAAGAAGGTTTTAAACAAATTTATGGAGATACCGTTTATAGTTTTTTATTTGATTATAAAATGGAACATGCGCGTAAATTATTAGAAAGCAATCAATTTAACGTAAATGAGGTTGGCTCGCAAGTTGGCTACAGTACTGCCAGTCATTTCATCGCAGCGTTTAAAAAGAAATTTGGCACAACGCCTAAAAAATACGTCATGAGTCTCAACAAGTAAACGGTTTTCAGTTGCAGTATTCAGACCTTAATGCTAATAAACTAAACAAAGTGGAACAATTAACGCACAAGGACATCGAAAATAAGCGAGAACAATTTCCAATAACAATTGTTTGCGACGCCATTAGAACTCCTGAAAACATAGGAATGTGTTTTCGGATTTCAGAAAGTTTTGGCGTTCAAAAAATATATTTACACGAGAACTCACCTTCCGTTAAAAATAAAATTGTTAAGAAAACAGCTAGAAACACAGTAAATCAAATTCAGCACGCTTCTTACGATAATTTTGATGCATTAATTGAACAACTAAAACAGGAAGGAAACACTATCATAGGAATAGAAATTACTGATAAAAGCATCAATATTCAAGATTTTAATTTTAAAAATCATGAGAAAATAGCATTACTTTTGGGTAGTGAAAGAAATGGAATTAAAAATATCAACCTGGTAGACAAGACAATCGCGATACCGATGTTTGGTAGAAACTCTAGTATGAATGTAATTCATAGTTTAGCAATTACGCTCTATGAGGTTACGAATCAATTCGTAAAAATAAAAATTAATTCTGAAACGAGCTCAGAAGAATAAGAATATAAATAGTTACTGAAATAAATTCAGCACACAATGAAAGGAGTTTTATTAGTTAATTTAGGGTCGCCAGCAAGCACATCCACAAAAGATGTTAGAAAATACTTAGACCA
>JBLHIE010000164.1:0-3360 GCA_047614925.1 Arenicella sp. | reverse complement strand
AGATTTAGGATTGATTTTAGCTTAAAGACTGCATTGTTACCAACTTAAAATATTCACCTTTTTTAGCCAACAACTCTTCGTGTTTGCCTTGCTCTACAATTTTACCTTTCTTCATAACAACAATAGTGTCTGCTTTTTGAATGGTAGATAATCGGTGTGCAATGACTAAAGAAGTTCTATTTTGCATCATTTTTTCTAATGCCATTTGAACCAATTGTTCAGATTCTGTATCTAGTGCAGAGGTTGCTTCATCTAAAATCATAATTGGTGGATTCTTCAAAACTGCCCGTGCAATAGACAAGCGTTGTTTTTGTCCTCCAGAAAGTGTGTTTCCACTATCCCCAATATTTGTTTGGTATTTTTCTGGTAAATTCTGAATAAATTCGTCTGCATTTGCAATTTTGGCCGCTTCTACAATGGCTTCAGCTGTGGCGTTTTGCATTCCTAATTTTACATTGTTTGCAATGGTATCATTAAATAGAATGGATTCTTGAGAAACAATGCCCATTAAATCTCGCAGAGACTTTTTTGTAATGTCTTTAATGTTTTGATTATCAATAAACACATCCCCTTTATTCACATCGTAAAAACGAGTAATAAGATTTGCTAAGGTAGATTTTCCACTTCCAGATTGTCCAACTAAAGCAACGGTTTCACCTTTGTGAATGGTTAAAGAAAAATCTTTTAACACATACGCATCTTTGTATTTAAAGGAGATGTTTCTGAACTCAATTTTATCTATAAACCCTTCTTTTATGAAGGCGTTTGGTTTGTCTTTAATACTATTTTCAGTATTTAAAACCGCCATAATTCTTTCTGCGGAAGCTTCTCCCTTTTGAATGTTATAAAAGGTGGTAGTTATTAATTTAATAGGATTTAAAACCGTGTAAAATAGAAGAATGTAACCTAAAAATTTACTTGAATCTAAACTACTCGTTTTATTTAATACATCCGTTCCACCATACCAAAGAATGGCTATAATGGTAGCAGATCCTAAAAACTCGCTCATGGGAGAAGCCAATGTTTGTCTGTGAAAAACACTCGTCATTAATTTCTTAAAACTTTGTGTAGAATCCTTAAACTTTCTAGCAATAACACTTTCCGCATTAAAACCTTTAATAATTCTTAAACCGGTTAAGGTTTCTTCTATAAAAGACAAAAAATTGCCCGTTTCTTTTTGTGCTTTTGCAGAGTTTGCTTTTAATTTTTTACTGATAGATGAAATTATAAAGCCGGATACAGGTAATAAAATAAACACAAAAAGTGTTAATTCCACACTGATATACAACATAATAGTAATCGATATAATTACTGTAAGTGGCTCTCTAACAAAGGCCTCTATAGAAGATAAAATTGAGTTTTCCACTTCTTGCACATCGGATGTCATGCGTGCAATAAGATCTCCTTTTCTTTTTTCTGAAAAGTAAGAGATAGGCAATGCTACAATTTTATGATATAAATTATCTCGTAAATCTTTTACAATTCCTGTTCTTAAAAAGGTAATCACATAAGAAGCTAAATACCTGAATAAATTTTTAAAAAAGAATAGAGAAAGAGATAACAAGCAAATAAATAGTAAGACATTAATTTCTCCGTCATTTATGATTTTTTGAGAAATAAAATAGTTAAAGTTATTTTCTAAGTAAGTTCCAAGACCACTTAATCCCGCATAAACAGGTTTACTGATTACTTCTTTGTCTGTACTAAAGAGAATTCTTAAAACAGGAATAAAAGCCAGAACAGAAAGCACATTAAAAATTGCATAAAGTATATTAAACAGAATATTTAGCACTGTAAACTTCCGATACTTTTTTTCATATTTTAGAATGTCCTTAAAATAACTCATTAATTTAGTTTCATTTCTATTATAATTCGTTGAATTTTAGCATCTAAAGCTGCTTCAACCTTTCCAGCGTTTTCCTTTGCATCTAAAGAAGTGTTTACGCTAAAATAGAATTTTATTTTAGGTTCTGTACCACTTGGTCTTGCGGCTATTCTTGTTCCATTAGCAGTTTGATAAATTAAAACATTTGATTTTGGTAAATCGATGTTTGTTATTTTACCAGTAATTAAATCTTTCTTTGTAGAAGCTTGATAATCAAAGAGCGACACTACTTGTTCTCCATCAATTTCTGATAACGGATTGTTACGCATGGCGCTTAACATTTGCTGAATTTCTGCAGCGCCGTCCATTCCTTTTTTAGTGATTGGAATTAAATGCTCTTTGTAGAAGTTATTTCTAAGGTAAATATCCAATAATTCTTCATAGAAAGAACTGCCATTTTGTTTCGCGTAGGCAGCAATTTCACAAGCTAATAAAGTAGCAGTTACCGCATCTTTATCTCTTACAAATTCGCCAACCATATATCCAAAACTTTCTTCACCACCACCAATAAAGTCTAATTCTGGAAAATCTTTCACCATTTTGGCAATCCATTTAAAACCCGTCAAACCTACTTTCGTTTCAACGCCATAATTTTTGGTTACGGCAGCTATTAATTCTGTAGTCACAATTGTAGAACCTACAAATTGCTTTCCGTTTATTCTCTCTTCGTCTTTCCATTTTTTTAACAAGAACTCTGTCATCACAACCATGGTCTGGTTGCCATTCAGTAGTTTCATGTTTCCATCGGTATCTCTAACAGCAACACCTAATCTATCGCAATCTGGGTCTGTACCAATCACAATATCAGCACCAATTTTATTGGCAAGTTCAGTCGCCATTTTTAAGGCTTCGGGTTCTTCTGGATTGGGTGATTTTACGGTAGGAAAATCTCCATCTGGTACTCTTTGTTCTTCAACAATATGCACGTCTGTATAGCCTGCTTTTGCTAAAGTATCTGGCACGGAAACAATAGAAGTACCGTGTAAAGAAGTAAAGACTATTTTTAAGTTTTTTCGATCGATATTAGGAGACAAAGAACCGTTTTTTACTGCAGCAGCTATAAATACGTCATCAACTTCTTTACCAATAGTTTCAATTAAAGCTTCATTCGCAGTAAACTTAATTTCAGAAAAGTCTAAAGAATTTACATTTCCTATAATTTTACCATCATGCGGAGGTACAATTTGTCCGCCATCTCCCCAATACACTTTATACCCATTATATTCTGGCGGATTGTGAGAGGCTGTTAAAACAATACCCGCATCGCAATCTAAATGACGCACTGCAAAAGACAACTCTGGTGTTGCTCTTAAATCTTCAAATAAGTATACCTTTATATGATTGGCAGATAAAACGTCTGCAACAATTTTTGCAAACTTTTTACTGTTGTGTCTACAATCATAAGCAATAACTACTTTTAATTGTGTTTTTTTTACATTTTCTATGAGGTAATTAGACAAACCCTGTGTTGCTCT
>JBLHIE010000163.1:0-3369 GCA_047614925.1 Arenicella sp. | reverse complement strand
TACCATTTTCATAAACGGAATAGTTCTTCAAATCTTCAACCAATTCTACGTGATGTTGGGTTCCGGTATATGTAAAAACTGAGTTTTTTTTAATTAGAATATCAGTAACATCAATCATTTTTAAAGAGATAACTTCCTTTGTAAGTTCAGCAAAATGAGGTCCATCAACAGCGGTAAAGTTGGTGCTATTTTTAATAATATTTAAATGCTTTGCAAAAGCCACGGCGCATCTTCCTCCATTTCCACAGAAAGTTTCACTGCCATCAGCATTCAAATAAATCATTTTAAAATCGAGGTTGATGTCATTTTCTATTAAGATAATACCATCTGCACCAATACCAAAATGTCGATTACAAAGATTGGAAATTACCTCAATATTTTCTTTTGGAAAAATTTCAGCTCTATTATCAACCATTACAAAGTCATTTCCTGTTCCGTGATATTTATAGAAGTTCAAATTCATACCGCAAATATAAGTATTTCATGAAGAAATAAGGAATGTTAAAAAGTGGTTAAAGTGCGTTAAATTGAAGTTAAACAGATTTTTTAAAGGTGTTAAAATTATATATTTGTTTTAAAAAAACAATTATGAAAAAATTATTTGCTTTATTAGGCATGGCAATTTTAGGAGGAGTAATTACCTTAGGTGGTTACAAGGTGTTTTTTGATGAACAAGTATTCATAGAAAGAACGGTTCAAAATTCTACAGAAACTCTTCAAACCAACTACAGCCCAATTTATAATGCAACAAATGCAGCAGAGATGTCTACAGATTTTACGGTGGCCGCAGAAAACACAGTACATGCGGTTGTTCATGTAAAAAACACAGCGGTTAAAACACAAACAAATCTTTGGGCAGAAAGGTTTTATGGTAGTGGCAACGGCTCTAAAAAATATGAGCAAGTTGGTACAGGAAGTGGTGTTATAATTTCTGCAGATGGGCATATTGTAACCAATAACCACGTAATAGAAGATGCTACCGAAATAGAAATTACGTTAAATAATAGAAAAAAATACATCGCAGTATTAATTGGAAGAGATGTTGCCAATGATATTGCTTTACTAAAAATAGCAGCAGATAGAGAACTTCCATATGTACCTTTTGCAAACTCAGACAATATAAAAATAGGAGAGTGGGTTTTAGCTGTAGGCAATCCTTATAATTTAACTTCTACAGTAACTGCAGGAATTATTTCGGCAAAAGGCAGAGATTTAGAAGGGAATAACAATATAGAATCTTTTATACAAACAGATGCAGCTGTAAACCCAGGAAATAGTGGTGGTGCTTTGGTAAACGCAAGAGGAGAATTGATAGGTATAAATACAGCAATTTCAACTAAAACGGGTTCTTTTATTGGCTATTCTTTTGCGGTGCCTTCTAACATCGCAAGAAAAATAATTGATGATATTTTAGAATTTGGGGAGGTACAACAAGCAATTTTAGGGATCACAGTAGATTTAAATTATAAGGAACAAGGAGTAAAAGTTGCTGCTGTTTTAGAAGGAATTGAGAATTCAGAAAAATCTGGATTAAAAGAAGGCGATATAATTAAAAGAATCAACAGTGTAGAAATTTCTAAGTTTTCTGAATTAAAAGGTCAGTTAACAGCCAAAAGACCCAACGACATTATAGAGGTAACGATCGAAAGAAATGGAGAAAGAATGGTGAAGAGCATCAAATTATCGAAGTCTATAGAGCGATATATTTCTACTATTTTTCAATGGGAATTAAAAAACCTTTCAAAAGAAGAAATGAAGAGCTTAAATGTTTCAAATGGTGTTGAGATTATTAGAACAGGAAAAGATGATGAGGAAAATAATTTAAAAAATCATGTAATTGTGAGGGTAAATGGTAAAAGTGTTACAGATGCCAAAGAAACTTCTCAAATACTCGATCAATTAGGATCAAGAGGTTTTAGAGTAGCTATAGAAATGAGGAATTTAGAAGGTGAGAAAGAATACTACAATTATAAATAAATTAAATTTTAGTTTTAAAGTCCTGATTTTAAATCAGGACTTTTTTTATTTTAAAACTTTTTACGAAATCGATTTCGTATTGTAAATAAATGCGATACTTTTGTCGAAAATTTAATTCTAGTAACACAACTATGTCAACAAAAACAAATTACAACGAAGAAGTTTTATCGCAAGCGCAAACAAGAAGAGCAACGGTAGAGTTTATCAATATTGTTAACGATCTATGGTACGATAAATCCATCGAGTTAGTCCTTTTTAGAAATCCTTTAGTAGATAAAAGAGCTAGTGAGGTGTTAAACTTAATAGAATATGCAAGAGAATTTGTAAGCAAACCAATTTCAATTTTAGATGCATTAGAAATTGCAAAAGCAATCACTCAAATAGAGTTGCCGTCTTCTAAATTAGACATTGGTAAACTAGCATATGAATGTTATTTAAGTTCCTCAAATTGCGAAGACAAAGTTGCCTTTGTAAAAAATAAGTTAAAAGACGCAACAGTAGCAAAAGACATTCAACCCAAAGATGTTGTTTTATACGGTTTTGGTAGAATAGGGCGCTTATTAGCAAGAGAGTTAATGACTAAAATGGGGAAAGGTTCTCAATTAAGGTTAAGAGCAATTGTAACGCGTGGCGAAATAAACGAAACGGTTTTAGAAAAAAGAGCTTCTTTGTTAAGTATCGATTCTGTACACGGAGATTTCTTAGGGACTGTGCAGGTAGATGTAGAAAGAAATGCATTAATTATCAATGGAACAACCGTTCATATGATTTCTGCAAATAAGCCGGAAGAGATAGATTATACTGCATACGGAATTAGTGATGCCTTAATTATAGACAATACAGGTGCATTTAGAGACAAAGAAGAATTAAGTAGACATTTAAAATCAAAAGGAGTAAGTAAAGTTTTAATTACGGCGCCAGCAAAAGGAGTTCCTAATATTGTACACGGTGTAAATCACAAACAGCACAATCCAGATACTGTAGCTATTTTCTCTGCAGCATCTTGCACAACCAATGCAATTACGCCGATTTTAAAAGTTTTAGAAGATAATTACGGAATCAAAAAAGGACATTTAGAAACCATTCATGCATATACAAATGACCAGAACCTGGTGGATAACATGCACAGTAAATACAGAAGAGGAAGATCTGCAGCTTTAAACATGGTTATTACAGAAACAGGTGCAGGAGCTGCAGTTGCAAAGGCAATACCGGCACTAGAGGGTAAGTTAACTTCTAACGCAATTCGAGTGCCGGTTCCCAACGGCTCTTTAGCCATTTTAAATTTACAGTTGCATACAAAAGTCACCAGGGAGCGTGTAAATTCTTTGATCAAAAAATATGCTTTAGAAGGCGATTTGGTAGAGCAAATAAAGTATTCTTTAGATAATG
>JBLHIE010000162.1:0-3374 GCA_047614925.1 Arenicella sp. | reverse complement strand
TTTATGGATGTTATTGAAGCCAAACAAAAACAAATGAATAAACGATATTGGAAAATTATTTTACGTTTTGCAAAAGAGTGGTTTAGCATTCCTAAAATTGTAATTACGGGAAGCATCTTTTTTGCCTTTTTTATGCTGTTGCAAATACAATTTTCTGAGTATATCTTTCTAGCAACATTGTTAATTTTAATTATACTAGAAATGAGAATCGTGTATAAAGTCAGAAAACAACATAAAGAAAAAGTAGTTAAAAAAGACAAAATTTTTCTCTTAGAATCTATGATTGGCGATACAAAGAATGGCTATACATGTTTCACTTTTGTAAATTTATTTAATATTATTCACTTAACAAAATTTAATTTTAGTGCTTTACACATTTATTGGGTTTTAGTAATCTCTATTGTTTTAACATTGCTTTGTATCCTATTTTATGTTTCAAATTATATCATTCCACAAAAGGCAGAAGAATTGCTACAAGAAACCTACCCAGAATATAAACTTTCGAAAAGTTTGTAACATTATACTCAAAAGGAATACTAATTTTTAAACCAAACGAATTAAAATTATGACTTTACGCTTTTTAAAATTAGAATGGAAACAGTTTTTCCGCTCCTCGCATTGGCAAAAAGGGATTGCTATAAAAATACTAATGGCTTTTTTAGCGCTTTACTTTATAGTTGCTTTTTTAGCAATTGGTGTGGGCGGGTATTTCATTCTTAAAAAACAGTTTCCAGAACAAGATCCGCTTCAAATTGTGAACTCTTATTTATTGTATGCCCTTTTAGGAGATTTAATACTTAGATACTTCATGCAGAAACTACCTGTTATGAATATTAAACCAATGCTTATTTTACCTATTAAAAAAAGCCAATTGGTACATTATGTTTTGGCAAAATCATCAGTTTCTTTTTTTAATATTCTCAGCTTGTTTTTTTACATTCCTTTTGCTGTGGTTTTAATTACAGAAGGGTATGCTATATCAGGTGCTTTAGGTTGGTTATTTGCCATTATTTTAATGATTCAATCTGCAAATTTCTTAAACTTTTTAATTAATAAAAACACAATTGCTTTAGGCGTAATTGCGGTTGTTTTGGCATCTTTAATCGGGTTACAGAATTTTGGTATTTATGATGTAACTATATTTGGTGGCCAAGTTTTTGACTTGGTGTACACAAATCCTATATACTCTTTAATTGGTGTGGTTGTTTTGGCTGTTCTGCACAACTTAAACTACAAACAATTAATAAGCTTGGTGTATTTAGACGAAGCAGTGTCTCAAAAAGTAGAAGAAGCAAAATCTGCAGATTTATCTTTTGCTAACAAATTAGGAGACGTTGCACCTTTTATAAAAAATGATATTCGTTTAATTTGGAGAAATAAAAGAACAAAAACCGTTTTCTTAATGTCTTTCTTGTTTCTTTTTTATGGTTTAATATTCTTTACGCAAGAAACTTATAAAGAAGTTCCAGCAATGCTCATGTTTGCATCCTTATTTATTACAGGTGGTTTTGCGCTAAATTATGGTCAGTTTATTCCTGCCTGGGACAGTGCTCATTATAAAATGTTAATGAGCCAAAGTTTTAAATACCGTAAATTCCTAGAATCTAAATGGATTTTAATGGTGGTAATGACTTCCTTTCTGTATGTGCTAAGTTTTCCTTATTTGTATTTTGGAGTAGATATTTTCTTAATGATCACCGCAGGAGCTATTTTTAATATTGGATTTAACTCGCTATTTTTATTGTTTGCAGGTTCTTTTAATAGAAAAAAAATAGATTTAAATAAAAGCGGATTTGGAAACACACAAGGCACAAGTGCAACACAGCTTCTTATTGTTCTGCCTTTAATGGTTTTTCCAATGTTACTTTTTTGGCTTTTTAATGAATTTGTTGGTGCAAATTCTGGGTATTTCGTGGTTGCCGCAATTGGTGTTATTAGTTTACTCTGCAAGAAGTATGCAATAAATTTTATAGAGAAAAAGTATATAGAAAAAAAATACCTTATGATTAACGCTTTTGGAAAAGAAGCATAGTTTTAACTTAAAAGAAAATACAATGATTACAATAGATACAATATCAAAAAAATACGGGAAAGCAGAAGTTTTAAATGTAGCAAAAATTGAAATACCAAAAGGACAAAGCTTCGGTTTGGTGGGCAATAATGGTGCAGGAAAAACCACATTATTCAACATACTTTTAGACTTAATTAGACCAACCACAGGTTTAATTACCAATAATAATATTGTGATAAGCCAGAGTGAAGAGTGGAAAAACTTTACGGGTTCTTTTATTGATGAATCTTTTTTAATTGGTTATTTGACACCAGAGGAATATTTTCAATTTATTGGAGATTTAAGAGGAATGAATTCGGCAGATGTTGCTAAATTCCTATTTCCGTTTACTGACTTTTTTAACGATGAAATTATTGGAAAGAAAAAGTATTTGAGAGATTTAAGCAAAGGAAATCAGAAAAAAGCAGGGATTGTAGCGGCACTTATGGGAAATCCGCAAGTTGTAATTTTAGACGAGCCTTTTGCGAATTTAGATCCAACAACGCAAATTAGACTCAAACAGATTATTAAAAACCTTACAGAAAACAAAGAAGTTACGGTTTTGGTTTCTAGTCATGATTTAACCCACGTCACTGAGGTTTGTGAGCGTATTGTGGTTTTAGACAAGGGTGCTGTGGTAAAAGATATTCAAAGATCTGAAGAAACTTTAAAAGAACTAGAAAGCTATTTTGCTTTGTAATTAAAAAACTTTCAAAGATTCTTATTATTATAAAATATGATGCGACAACCTTTAATTCATTAAGAGGCTGTTTCTGTATTACTGGCGTTAAAAATCATTGTAAATAGCACCATTTTTAGGTATGTATTAGGCGATTCTTATTTTATTACTATTTTTACACTCCTATTTATACTATTTTCACAAGAAATTAGTTTTAGATAAGAGTTTTTTATTTATGAAATACATCAAAAAAATACTTCTTTTTACGGTTCTTGTCGGAACAATGTTTGCGTGTAGTGCAAAAAAAAACACTGTGGTCAGTAGAAATTATCATGCGTTAACCACTTATTTCAACATCTTATTTAATGGAGAAGAGGTTTTTGAAGAAGGTCTGCAGGGCATAAGAGACAGTTACAGAGACGATTGGTTTCAGCAATTAATAATAGAACCCATAGTATTTGACGATCGTAAAATTGCGATACCAACATTTAGCAATCAACAACCAGGAGGAGGTTTTGGCTTCAAAAAAAATAAAGGAGAAACACAAGAAGCATCAAAAGAACAAACTCCTTTTGAAAAAGCAGAAGAGAAAGCGGTAAAAGCAATTCAAAAGCATGGGATGAAAATAGACGGTTTAGAAAGAAA
>JBLHIE010000161.1:0-3416 GCA_047614925.1 Arenicella sp. | reverse complement strand
ATGGTTGCCATGTATGCTTGTTCTTCATCAGAAGAAATTGCACCAGAACAAGTCGATAGTTTCGACAGAAGTGCAATGATGGAAAATATTGCAGACAATATAATTATTCCCGCTTATGAGGACTTTAGTGGTAAGATGAGCGCACTTAAAATTGCTGGAGAAACGTTTACGACCACTCCGAATCAAACTAATTTAGATGCTTTAAGAGCTTCTTGGTTTGCCGCTTACAAAACATGGCAATCTATAGAAATGTTTGATATTGGTAAAGCAGAAGAATTACAATTTAAGTTTTACATGAATGTATATCCAGTTACTGTGAATGATATTGAAGACAATATTGCACAGGGAAGCTATGATTTGAAGAGTGTAAACAATCAAGATGCGCAAGGTTTTCCTGCTTTAGACTATTTATTACATGGTCTTGCTGATACGGATGCTGCAATTTTAGATACATACACTACTGCAGAAAATAAAGACGATTACAAGAATTATATTTCAGATGTTTTAGACCAGATGAATACACTTACGGCAAGTGTGGAGTCAGATTTTAAAGCGCAACGAAACAATTTTGTTGTAAGTACAGAAAATACCGCAACAAGTAGTGTGAACAAGCTGATAAACGATTATATTTTTTATTACGAAAAAGGATTACGAGCTAATAAATTCGGAATTCCTTCAGGTATTTTTTCATCCACTCCTTTGCCAGAAAAAGTAGAAGGAAGATATAAGAATAATGTTTCTAAAGAATTAGCTTTAGATGCCTTAACTGCAGTTCAAAATCTATTTGAAGGAAGACATTACAATTCTTCAGAAACAGGTTTAAGTTTTAAAGCGTACTTGATAAAATTAAATAGAACAGATATTGCAACTAGTACCTCTAGTCAGTTTAATACAGCGACTGCGCAAGTAGAAACCTTAGAAAATAGTTTTGCAACACAAATAGATACAGACAATACCGGCATGACTCGGTCTTACGATGAATTACAAAAGGCAGTTGTTTTATTAAAAGTAGATATGTTACAAGCTTTTAATGTACGTGTAGATTATGTAGATGCAGACGGTGATTAGTAATAATAATACTATAAATTAAATAGATGCCTGACATTCTATTGAGATTTCAATAGAATATCAGGTATTTTTATGTTGATGAATATACTCAAATATAATTTTAAAGAACAAACAAATGCTGCACCTTTGGCCGTATTTCGTTTGTTTTTTGGGTTCATGATGTTTGCAAGCATTGTCCGTTTTTGGGCGAATGGTTGGATAGAAAAGCTCTACTTAACTCCTAAATTTCAATTTTCTTATTTGGGCTTTAGTTGGGTAAAACCAATTGGAGATACTACCTATTTGCTTTTTATAATTTGTGGTGTTTCAGCCCTTTTTGTAGCTATTGGTTATAAATACAGAATCGCAATAATCATATTTTTTCTATCTTTCTTGTACATAGAATTGATGGACAAAACAACCTATTTAAATCATTATTATTTTATAAGTATTGTTAGTTTTCTATTGTTATTTCTGCCAGCAAATGCCTATTTCTCGGTGGATGCTTTTCTTCGGAAAAAACAGTATCAGCAAATTCCAAAGTGGACAATAGACAGTTTAAAATTAATGTTATTTATTATTTATCTGTCTGCGGGATTCGTGAAATTAAATTCCGATTGGTTGTTTAGAGCAATGCCTTTAAAAATTTGGTTGCCTTCTAAATATGATTTGCCTTTTATTGGTGAAAATTTAATGCAACAAAATTGGTTTCATTTTGCCATGAGTTGGTCTGGTATGTTGTATGATTTAACAATTCCGTTTTTACTGATGTATAAGAGAACACGTTTTGTCGCTTTTTTATTCGTAGTTTTCTTTCACGTTTTTACAAGAGTGTTGTTTCCAATTGGCATGTTTCCTTTTATAATGATCGTTTCTGCGCTAATTTTCTTTGATGCAACACTGCACCATAAAATTATAAACTTTATTAGGAAATATATTCTGAAATCTAAAACAACGCTTTTGTTAGTACCTAATTTTTATTTTTCAAAACTTAAAAGTAAAGTTGTTTTAGCACTATTTACTGTATTCTTTATCGTTCAAATTTTGTTGCCTTGGCGCTCGGTGCTGTATCCAGGTGAGTTATTTTGGACAGAAGAAGGGTACCGATTTTCATGGCGTGTAATGTTAATGGAAAAAGCAGGAAGTACTAACTTTAAAATTGTAAACTTAGATACAGGAGCATATTTTAGAGTAAATAACACGGACTTCTTAACTGCTTTTCAAGAAAAACAAATGAGCTACCAGCCTGATTTTATTTTGGAATATGCACATTTTTTAGGAGATCATTTTACAAAACAAGGGCACAAGAATGTAGGTGTTTTTGCGGAGAGTTATGTTGCTTTAAACGGTAGGTTAAGTACTCGTTTTATTGACAAAAAAGTAGATTTATACCAGCAAAAAGCTTCATTTAAGCACAAAAAGTGGATTCTTCCATTTCAATCAGAAATAAAAATTAAAGGAATATAAATAATGAAATCAAGAATTTTACTGCTCTTTTTACTCTTTTTACAATCCGTTGTTTACAGTCAGTATAAAATATCTGGTAGGGTGGTTACAGCAGATAATAAACCGATAAATAAAGTTCAAATTTATAACGAGACAGGTGGCCTATTGGCTCAAACTGGTGTTTTAGGAAAGTTTAAATTTTCTACAGAAAAAGAGGCATTGCAGTTAATTATTTATGTAGAAGCATATCAACTTAAAAACGTATATCTTCAGTTAAAGGATTTTGTAAATTTAAAAGTTACTTTGGAAACCTTTTCACAAAATTTATCAGAAATTCAAATAAAGGCAAGAACCGCTAAAGTTTTCGAATTGAAAAGATTGGGCGATGTGGAAGGAACTTCTATTTTTGCGGGTAAAAAAACAGAGGTTGTTTTGGTAAATCAATCTGCGGCAAATTTAGCGGCTAATAATGCAAGACAAATATTCAACCAAATTGCAGGTTTAAATATTTTCCAGAATGATGATGCTGGCCTACAACTAAACATTGGAGGAAGAGGTTTAAATCCAAACAGAACTGCAAATTTTAATACGCGTCAAAATGGGTATGATATAAGTGCAGATGTCTTAGGATATCCTGAAAGTTACTACACACCAGCATCGGAAGGTTTAGATGAAATTCAAATTGTTAGAGGCGCTGCATCTTTGCAATACGGAACTCAGTTTGGTGGATTGATTAATTTCATTACTAAAAAACCAAGCACAAAACCTTTAGAGATTATTACTAGAAATACAGTAGGTAGTTTTGGCTTATTTACCAATTTCACTAGTTTTAGTGGTACCAGCGGAAAGTTCTCTTATTATTCATACATTAATTACAAAAAAGGAAATGGTTTCAGACCTAATTCTAATTTCGATTCTAAAAA
>JBLHIE010000160.1:0-3416 GCA_047614925.1 Arenicella sp. | reverse complement strand
TTCTTTTTATTGATGGTATACCAACCTTTCGCGATGGCAATCATTCTTTTTGTTTTTGGGTGTTTTGCGATATCGCCTAACAAATAATGATTTTTTGGGTATTCAGAAAAATGAATTGGTTTGTCATCAAAAAAAGAGGAATTTCCAATATAAAAAGAATCTTTAGTAGCTACATTTGCCGTCCACAAAATAGTGTTTAGCGGTGTTGGCTTTGTTTTTATTGCGAGATAGTTAATGTTTTGTACAGCAAGTTCTTTAGTAAATTTCTGATAAGAAACTCCCTTTAAAATAATGGTGAGCACTAAATAAGAACTGCTAATACCTAGTCCTAGGTTATTGTAAAAACGTCTTTTTTTACTTGCCTTCTTTTGGCGCATTGCTAAAATTAGAAATACTAAAAATGGTAGCGTGTATAATGGGTCTACCACAAAGATATTTTTAAATGCCAATCGAATGTCTAAAGGCCAGAATAGTTGTGTGCCCCAAGTGGTCTGTGCATCTAAAATAGGATGTGTTAAAAAGGCCCAAAAGAAAAGTAAGGTCCAGTTTTTAAAGTTTTTATACGTTTCACACTTGTTTACAATAAACGCAAATATGGGGGCGAAAAGTACCGAGAAAAAGATAGAATGTGTAAAACCTCTGTGAATTTCTAAAGCAGTAACAGTATCTGTAAAAAAGGAAGCGATTACATCTAAATCTGGAATTGTGCCAGCAATGGCGCCATATAATAGTGCTTTATTGCCAATTTTTCTTCCTAAAACAGCTTCTCCAACTGCAGCGCCTAAAACTATTTGTGTGAATGAATCCAAAGTTTACAGTCTTTATTAATAGCTTTTTCTAAACCTTTTTTCTACCGAAAAATTAATAAGATTCATAAAATTTTCATGAACTCTAAGAGTAGGCTCTAATTTTAATTTCGTGATTAGTTTAGAAATTCCTGCTGCTTCAAATTGTAAATCTGGTACAGATATGTATTTTTCAAAAAGACTGCCAATAGTCTTGTAATACAATTGCTCAAATCTGTTAAGGTTTTCTGGTTTTTCAGAAACGTATGAAAAAGAATTCACATCAAAAGAATTTAAAACAGCACCCACATAATCTGTATGTAATATTTGTGTTGGGTTTACAATGTTCAATTCTTTAATATCCGGATTCAAAAAGGCATATAAAATAGCTTTCGATACAAAATCTACGGGCACAATATTTAAGCCACTTTCTTTATCAACCCAAATTCTAAAATCTCCTTTGGATTTAGTAGCATACTTATCTAAAAACATTGCCCAAGAATAGAATACATCAAATTTCGGAGTTTCATAAAATGGCTTTTCTAGCAGTCGACCACAAATAATACTTGGTCTTAAAATCTGAGAAGCAACGTTTATTGTCTTGCAGGTTTCTCTTACATATTTTTCGCTTTCATATTTAGATTCCTCGTACGGATTCCTAAACCGAGACACCTCATAGTTTTCGATATGATCATTTACTTTTTTATCTTGAATACCAAAAGAATAAGCAGTACTAATGTATATGAAACGAGTAACCGTTTTTGGAAGTTGCGTTAAGAGTTGCTTTGTTACCAGGTAGTTTTGTGCGTGCACGGTTTCCTTAGAATCTGCTGTTTGCAGCAAATTGGTAGAACCTGCACAGTGTATAACAGTGTCGAAATTATATTTTTCTAATGTTTCCTTTTTTATTGTTGATAAATCGCTAGAAATAACGGTTACTTTTTCTAGACAAGCTTTTAAAGTAAATGCGTTTAAAAATGCGGGTCTAGAGGCATCTTGTAAAATAGTTTCTAAACGTTCTTGCGCAGATTTTTCATTCGCTCTGAGCACTATAAAGAGATGTGCTACTGTTTTTTCAACAATAGCTTTGTGCAACCATTCAAAAATAATGTGACTTCCAACAATTCCGCCACCACCAGTTAATAGACAATTCATAGTTATTTTTTTGCTTTATTTCAGCTCGTAAACATACCCATTTTAAAGTTAAAAAGAGCGTCAAGAAACCGCTAGTTTTACCACTCTTTGGCATTTTGTGATTAGAAAATTTATTTTATAGATTTAGTATGGGCTTTCCATAATTCATTTAGATTCTGGACTTTCAATATTAGATCGCCACAATTTGCCCAAACTTGAGCTAAGATTTCTCCTGGAATAGATTTATTGAAAAAAGCACGGTCAGTACTTTGAATGTAAATGGATAAATTATTCTCAATGTTCCCATGACCAAAGTCAGTGATTTTAGCATTTTGAATGATTTTGTTAGAATCATGTTTTTTGCATTTTATTTCAGACATAGCTCTAAATTGCTTGAGATTAGAATAGTTAAGTTTAAGAGCTATTTATCTTATTTTATGAGATTATATTTTTTTTGTTCTGATGGTTTTCTTGCCTTCAATGGTTATTTTAGAACCTTCAATAAGCATAATAGAGGTAGGTTTTACACGATTTAAAAATTCAAAATCCTTTCCATATACCAATTCAAAATCAACTTGAATGTCAAAACTTTCTACTCGGTAGTGTTTCCATCTTGGATGCGTAACTTCATATTCATTGGTAGTCGTATCATTTACTTTTGCATATCCCCAGTAATGTTCGGTAATAAATTCAGTGGCACTGTTTTCTTCAATTTCAGACGTTTGAAGTGCGGCGGTAATTTTAAAAGATTGCCAAATTTTGTTTTTTCTCCAGTGATAAGAAACACTTCTGTTTTTACTATTTTCTTCCCATTTGTATTTCATGGGCATGGTTTCGTAGTGTTCTTTATAAATAGTGTTGGCTACAAAGGTTAATGCCGGTTTAGATACAATTTCTTTTATGAAAACAGCACCACGTTTCCAAGTATTGTTTTCAAAACGTCTTACATAAAAACGCAGATTAACCTCTTCTACAGTGGCATGGAAAGGTACTTTTATTCCGAATATTTTAGTGTTTAAAAATATAAAACCGATTAAGCTAACAAAACATTTGCCTTCCCATAAATCGAGTACTGTTCCTGGCGGAACATATTTTTCTAAAATACGAGGGTCAACTTCATAATTTGCAAAAGCTAATTTTCTCCATTCTGCCTTTAAAAAGCTCATTTTTACTTGTTTTAGTGAGGTTGTTTTTACCTACTGTTTTCGCTAGTAAAAATACGTCTTTTAAATATAAAAACGGCATATTCCGTAGCTTTGAAAGATGCCGTTTTAATTATTGTTTTTAAACTTTAAAAACTTATCCTTTGTAAAAGGGCAGTTTTATAACGGTTGCAGGAATTGCCTTTTTACGCACTTGAATATATATTTGTGTACCTGTTTTAGAAAGAGTTCTTGGTACATAGCCCATTCCAATTCCTTTTTGTAAACAAGGACTCATTGTACCTGAAGTAACAACGCCAATAATATTTTCATTTTCATCTACAATGTCATAGCC
>JBLHIE010000159.1:0-3440 GCA_047614925.1 Arenicella sp. | reverse complement strand
CCGTCAGGCATGTGCGCAGAAAGGGTTGCTATTTGGCAAGCAGGTTCTTTATTTCCAGGAGTAAAAATAGAGAAATTAGCCATTTCAGCAAGTTCTACAATTACAAAGGTAAACAAGCCTATTGGGCCTTGTGGTGCTTGTAGACAAACATTATCGGAATACGAAATCAATCAAAAGAAACCTTTTCCTGTTATTTTTATGGGTGAAGTTGGAGAGATTGTAAAAACGCCGTCCCTTCTTTCTTTACTTCCTTTTTCTTTCGACAGCTCTTATTTGTAGATAAAAAAGCATTTTAGAGAATTTTGTGTAAGCCTTTGAACACTAAAAGAACTGTTTTCGGTGTAGCTTTTGGGTTTTCAGGAATACTTTCATTCCGTAAAAATGAACATCTAAAGACAGCTTTTTACTTTGATAAGTCAAAATAAAACCAGCCAAAAGCTTTCATTGTATGCTTTGAAAGTAGTTCGTTTTAAGTTTTTTTTTAAGTTGAACATCGTATTTTTTAAATCAAATAATTCTTTTTTTAAGAGTCCTTTTTAAAATTATTAAAAAGACAATAACACCTTGCGTTATAAAGAGGTTGCTAATAACGATACTTTACGCATGCAAGTTGTTTTTAAGGTTTTATTTTAAAGCAGCTTTGGGTATCATTGTTTTTGGTATTGTGCCTTCGTACTTGCATAAAATTTTATTATCTTTCAGAATAGTGGATAATTTATAAAGTATCTCTGAAGTATGATTTTATCAAAAATAACAGGAACAGGTAGTTTTATTCCTTCAATAAAGAAAGAAAATAAGGCTTTTCTAGAAACACATTTTTTAAATGAAGATGGCAGTGTCTTTTCTTCAGAGAATGACGTTATCATAGAAAAATTTAAAAATATTACAGGCATAGAAGAAAGGCGGTATGCAAAGTCTGAATATAAAACTTCTGATATCGCATTTTTTGCAGCAGAAAAAGCAATTAAAGATGCCAATTTAAATCCAGAAGAATTGGATTATATTATTCTAGCACATAATTTTGGAGATGTAAAACAAGGCGCTATTCAAGGAGATATGCTACCAAGTTTGGCTACGAGAGTTAAATATAAATTAGGTATCGAGAATCCAAACTGTGTTGCCTACGATGTTCTTTTTGGTTGCCCTGGTTGGATAGAAGGTGTCATACAAGCACAAGCTTTTATAAAAGCAGGTATTGCAAAAAAATGTTTGGTAATTGGAGCAGAAACACTGTCTAGAGTTGTAGATAAGCACGATAGAGATTCTATGATTTATAGTGATGGTGCTGGTGCCTGTATTGTTGAACAAACGGAAGATACAGCATCCGGTATTCTGGGCCATGCATCGCAAACGTTTGCAAAAGAGGAAGCTTATTTTTTGTATTTCGGAAAATCTTTCAATAAAGAGGAAGACGAAAATGTGCGTTATATTAAAATGTATGGGAGAAAAATTTATGAATTTGCCATAACCAATGTACCTACTGCAATGAAAACAGCCTTAGATAAGAGCGGTATTGATATCGATGACGTGAAGAAAATATTTATTCACCAAGCAAACGAAAAGATGGATGAGGCAATTGTAAAACGATTTTATCGTTTGTTTAAAAAGACAGTTCCAGAGGGTGTTATGCCCATGAGTATTCATAAATTAGGAAATAGTTCTGTAGCCACTGTGCCTACTTTATTAGATTTGGTGCTAAAAGGAACGATAGAAAATCAGAAAGTAAACAAAGGAGATGTTGCTATTTTAGCTTCGGTTGGAGCAGGAATGAATATCAATGCAATTGTATATCGATTTTAGGTTTTGTTTGGTTATTGCGCAGAGTTGCAGCGCGCAAAAACACAGAGATGCACAGAGGTTTTTTGAAGTGTGCTATTTTGCTTAAAATGGCTTACTACCGGCTTGCCGATGCGCTCTCTATTTTCGTGTAGTTCTTGTTATTATTTTGAACATTTCTATGCAATCTCCTACGACAAAGAAGCAACAACCTTAGTCTTTTATAATGCTACCGTGCTAAAATGATGCCTTTCATTTTACATTATTTTAATTAAAAAATCTCTATTGTAAACCCCTATTTCTAAAATCAAAATATTATTTTTGCGCATGCAACAACAACAGAACGTACTTATATTAGATTTCGGATCGCAATACACACAACTAATTGCAAGAAGAGTGAGAGAATTAAACATTTATTGTGAAATTCACCCATACAACCACCTTCCTGCCAATTATTTAGAATTTAAAGCAGTCATCCTTTCTGGAAGTCCAAATTCTGTAAGAGGAGAAAATGTTTTGCATCCAGATTTAACAGGAATTAGAGGTGTAAAACCAATGTTAGCGGTTTGTTACGGTGCACAATATTTAGCACATTTCTCTGGCGGAAAAGTAGCGCCTTCTAATACGAGAGAATATGGTAGAGCAAATTTATCATTCATAAAAAATAAGGAAACTTTCTTTGAAGGGATTTCAGAGGGAAGTCAGGTTTGGATGAGTCATTCAGACACCATAAAAAATTTGCCAACCAACGGAGAATTATTGGCAAGTACAAAAGACGTTGAAAATGCGGCTTATAAAATCAAAGGAGAAGAAACGTATGCAATACAGTTTCACCCAGAAGTATATCATTCTAAAGATGGGAAACAACTGTTAGAAAACTTTTTAGTAAAAATTGCTGGAGTAGCACAAACTTGGACTCCAGATTCTTTTGTAGAAAGCACTGTTGCAGCAATTCAAGAAAAAGTAGGAAAAGATAAAGTTGTTTTAGGACTTTCTGGAGGTGTAGATTCTACCGTTGCTGCAGTTTTATTGCACAAGGCAATCGGTAAAAACCTGTATTGCATTTTTGTAAATAATGGTTTGTTGAGAAAGAACGAGTTCGAAAGTGTTCTAACGCAATATGAAGGAATGGGATTGAACGTAAAAGGGGTAGATGCATCGGAACGTTTTTTATCTGCCCTAGTAGGTTTAACAGATCCTGAAAAGAAAAGAAAAGCAATTGGCAATTCATTTATAGAGGTTTTTGACGATGAAGCAAATCAAATTACAGATGTAACGTGGTTGGCACAAGGAACTATTTATCCGGATGTTATTGAATCTGTTTCGGTGAATGGAGGACCGTCTGCAACCATTAAAAGTCACCACAACGTAGGAGGTTTACCAGATTACATGAAATTAAAAATTGTAGAGCCGTTGCGCATGATTTTTAAAGATGAAGTAAGAAGAGTAGGTGCTTCTATGGGAATAGATCCTGAATTGCTAGGGCGTCATCCTTTTCCTGGGCCAGGTTTAGGAATTCGTATTTTAGGCGATATTACCGCAGAGAAAGTTCGAATTTTACAAGAAGTTGACGCAGTTTTTATAAACGGCTTAAAAGAAGATGGTTTGTATGACAAGGTTTGGCAAGCAGGTGCTATGTTGTTGCCTGTAAATTCTGTTGGTGT
>JBLHIE010000158.1:0-3451 GCA_047614925.1 Arenicella sp. | reverse complement strand
CCTTCTACAAACAAGGCATTTTCTTTTAGGTCTTTGGTTCTAATATCGCTGTTTAAAACAGGTAGCAAGTGACCACCATTCCCAAAAATTTGAAGGTGCTTCGGATTGAGTCCGTTGGTTGTAATTCCAATTCTTTGTAATAAATTTTTGTCAATTTTAAAAACACCTGTAGTATCTACAGAAAATTTATACCAATCTCCTGAAGCCAGGACAGAGTTAGCCGACTGCGCACCTATGTACTGCGTAAAAAATAATATACAAATGAGTAAAAAATATTTTTTCATAAATAGTATTCAAATAACGGAAATTTAGAAGAGATATTTTGTGCGTCACAAAGATAAGTTATACTAAATTTAAAAAGTGTGCGTTTAATAAAAAGTGAATGAAAAAAGGAAGCTTTAAATTTTGTATTTTTCTTGCACTAAATTATATTTATTGTAAATTGCATTCAAATAAAAATCAAAATAATTTTCTTTAAGGGAATGAAAAAAATATTTAAAATATCTTTCGTTGTATTTATAACAATACTATTTGCTAGTTGTAACAGCTCTAGATCAAATAATACCTCTAGGCTAACAGGTTTGTCTTTTAACGATCCCAAAAACGGAAACTACATTAGAAATAATTCTTTTGAGGAGCAAGAAGCTCCTCTAGGGATGGTAAACATTGAGGGTGGTTCTTTTACAATGGGCCAAGTGCAAGACGACGTAATGTTTGACTGGAACACCACACCCAAAAAGATGCATGTTCGTTCTTTTTTTATGGATGAAGCAGAAGTTACCAATTCTGAATACTTTTTGTACGTGCAATATATGAAGGACGTATTCCCTCCTTCCGAAGAAAAATACAAACACATTTACAACTCGGTTTTACCAGATACTTTAGTTTGGAGAAAAAGCTTGGGAAATACAGATATTTTAACTCAGAATTATTTCCGTCATCCTGCTTATGCAGACTACCCGGTGGTAGGCATCACTTGGTTGCAAGCAAATGAATATTGTAAATGGAGAACAAATGCTGTCAATTTAAAAAAATTGATAGATAAAGGATTTATTAAAAATATTTTTGAATCTGATTCTACAAGAAACTTTTTTGATACAGACCGCTTCTTAAGTGACTCTGAACGACTTTTTGAAGGAGACACGACCATCTATAAAAGAGGTATTCGTGAGAAAGGAACTTCAAAACCTGGTAAAAATGCATTTCAAGGAAGAAAGATTACCCAAGCAGATGGTATTCTTCAGCAAAAATTTAGATTACCAACAGAGGCAGAATGGGAATTTGCTGCAAAGGCAGTTATAGAAAATAGAGAGTATAATATTGTTAGAGGTCGAAAAAAATATGCTTGGGACGGAAAGTATACCCGATCTAAAGAAACAAAATATCGAGGAGACCAATTGGCTAACTTCAAACAAGGTAAAGGAGATTATAGTGGTTTACCGGGGTGGAGTTCTGATGGCTCAGACATTCCTATCCGCATCAAATCGTACCCACCAAATGCATTTGGACTTTATGATATGTCTGGCAATGTTTCTGAATGGGTGGCAGACGTGTACAGACCAATTATAGATAATGAAGCCAATGATTTTAATTATTTTAGAGGAAATGTATTTACTAAAAAATTAATCAATGAAGAAGGAAAGGTTGTTATTGTTGGTGACGGTGCTGCGGTAGAATATGATACGTTGCCGAACGGTACCATCATTCTAAAACAATTACCAGGTTCTATCAAATACATACCCATTACCAAAAGTGATGCCACTTTTAGAACCAACTTCTCTAAATCTAATAATGCCAATATTTCTGACGGAGACTTGAATTCTACAAGGTTTTATCAAGATGATCAAGATCGGTTTGCAACAAGACCTAGCATGTATAATTCGCCAAAAAAACCAACAAGAAATTTAAATGCTGAAACTGGAGAAAACCGCATAACCAACGATGCTAAAAAGCGCAGCACGCTAATTAGTGATCAAACTAGAGTTTACAAAGGTGGTTCTTGGGCAGACAGAGAATACTGGTTAGACCCTGCACAAAGAAGGTATTTGCCAGAATACATGGCTACAAACTTTATTGGTTTTAGGTGTGTTACAGACAAATTAGGTGCTATGTCTAACAGAAAAAAAACAGCTAGGAATACTGCAAGATAACTACTCTTTAAAAAACATTTAATCCCCATTGTTGTTTCACAATGGGGATTTTTTTTATCTTTAAACCATGGGAATAAAAGAAATTTATACGTTGTATTCTAAGTATTATCTCGTAGATACCGATACTCGTAGTATAAGAAAACATACCTTATTTTTCGCGCTGAAAGGTGCCAATTTTAATGGAAATAAATTTGTTGCTGCTGCACTCGAAGGTGGGGCTGATTATGCCATTATAGATGAAGTTGAATTTGAAGTGCCCAACAAAACTATTTTAGTAGCCAATGTGCTAGAAACCCTTCAGGAACTGGCTAAGTGGCACAGATTGCAATTAAAAGCACCTATTATTGCATTGACTGGCAGTAACGGAAAAACAACAACAAAAGAACTCATTCATGCTGTTCTCTCAGAAAAATACAACACAACGGCTACAGTAGGTAATTTAAACAACCATATTGGGGTTCCTTTGACATTACTTTCCATGACCCCGAATACCGAAATTGGCATCGTAGAAATGGGTGCAAACCATCAAAAAGAAATTGAATTCTTATGTACCATTGCAGCCCCAGATTTTGGATATATTACAAATTTTGGCAAAGCACATTTAGAGGGTTTTGGCGGAATTGAAGGCGTTATTAAAGGAAAGAGCGAATTGTATTCCTTTATACATGCACATGGTAAAATGGCCTTTATAAACCCAAAGGATGCCCTGCAAGTTGGGAAAACAAAGCAACTGAAAACCATTTCATTTCCTTCAGAACTTGTGTTTTTAGAAGCAAATCCTTTCGTGCAAATAGCGCTCGGAGACCTTCCCATTCTTAGCAACTTAATTGGCGACTATAATTACACCAATATTTTTGCAGCAATTACAATGGGTGCTTATTTTGGTGTCGAAAATCAATACATTAGAAAGGCTATTGAAAATTACATTCCTTCAAACAATAGGTCTCAAATAATTGAAAAAGAAAGCAATCAGATTATTTTAGACGCCTACAATGCCAATCCGTCTAGCATGAAGGTTGCCTTAGAAAACTTTTCAAAAATTAAAAAAGCATCTAAAGTGGTTATTTTAGGAGATATGTTTGAGTTGGGAAATGAAAGTAGCAAGGAACACCAAGAAATTGTAAATCTAGCTGATGCCTTCTGCTTTTCGCAGACATTGTATGTGGGAGCGCATTTCTATAAAGCACAAACAAAAAATAAGCAATTTGAAAATTTTGAAGCTTTAGAAGCCTACCTCATTGAAAATACTTTAGAAAATCAATCGGTTTTAATTAAAGGGTCTAGAGGTATGCAGTTAGAGA
>JBLHIE010000157.1:0-3466 GCA_047614925.1 Arenicella sp. | reverse complement strand
TACGTTCTAATCTTTGCACTTCTATCTCCAGAAGAAACCATAGAACCACGCTTTAAAGCGTCTTCTGCATTTTTCTTAGCCAACTCCATATCATACAAACGAGAGCGCAGTACTTTAAAAGCTTTCTCTTTGTTTTTATGCTGTGATTTTTGATCTTGACACTGTGCAACCAAACCAGTAGGAATATGCGTTAAACGCACTGCCGAATAGGTTGTATTTACAGATTGACCTCCAGGACCTGAAGAACAGAAAAAATCGATTCTTACTTCCTTTGGATTAATTTCTACATCAAACTCCTCTGCTTCTGGAAAAACCATACAAGTTGCTGCAGAAGTATGCACACGCCCTTGTGTTTCTGTTTGTGGTACCCGCTGTACACGATGCACACCAGCTTCAAACTTTAAAATTCCGTATACATCTGCACCGTTCACCTCAAACTGAATTTCTTTAAAACCACCATTTGTACCTTCAGAATAGTCTACTGTTGAAACTTTCCAGCCTCTGCCTTCACAATATTTAGAATACATTCGAAATAAATCTCCTGCAAAAATACTCGCTTCATCTCCTCCTGTTCCTGCACGCAATTCTACCACGGCGTTTTTAGAGTCTTCTGGGTCTGTTGGTATCAACAAAACCCGTATTTCGTCCTCTAATTCAGGGATTCTCTTATTGGCTTCGTCAATTTCTAGCTTCGCCATCTCATTCATCTCCGCATCAGATCCATCGGCTAAAATTTCTTTTGCCTCTTCTATGTTATCTGTTAAGGTCTGATATTCATCGCCCTTCACAACAACACTTCCTAAATCTTTATATTCTTTCATCAATTGCGCATAACGCTTCTGATCCATGATAATTTCTGGTTGAATAATCAAATCAGAAACTTCATCATACCGTTGTTTAACAATTCTTAATTTATCTAACATCTTCTACTCTTTTCTTGGAATGCGAATTTACACTTTTTATCGGAAAGTTAAATATTTCGTTTTGAGTATATTTAAAGAAGTTCCCCAAGACATTAGGAAGTGATTTTTATTTGTAAGCTTCTAAATATTCAGCTACTTGTAAAACAGCAAAAAAGATTTCTTTATAAAGATAAGTCTATATAAGATAGATCTCTTAGAATGCATCTTCTTCTTTTTAAAAAAAAACCCTAATTAAAAACCAATAGTACACCAGACAAAAAGAGCAAAACCAAAACCCCTTGTTTTAAAACAACCTCGTTTAATTTGGCATATGCCTTTTTGCCTAAATAAATTGCAAGTACAAAAAACGGCATTATACAAAGTGAATATTGTACTTGTTCCATATTTAGAATTCCTGCGGTATATAATGTAGGTATTCTAACAGCGGTTATTAGCCCTAATATACCAAACATAGTTGCTCTAAAACTTTGCATTGTTATCGACGAATCTTTAACAATGATAACATACAAAGGACCTCCTGTTGAAAATAATCCTGAAAAAAAACCACCTGCAAGTCCAAATAAGAAAGTAAGCTTAGGCTGCTTAAATACTTTATCTTTTGCATAAATTGTATAGCATATATAGAGTAAAATAAAAACCCCTAAAGCCTTTTTTAAAAACAACGGTTTTCCGTGTGCCAAAACCCAGATACCTAAACCAACTCCTAAAATTGTAGCGATCGCTAACTTCAAAATAATTTTTCTGTCTATATATTTCCATTCTTGAGCAATTAAATAAACACTCGAGAAAAAATAAAATATAGAGATATAAGCGATTGCGTCCTGCAGACCTAGAACAAGTAGTAAAATTGGCAAGGCAATTAAAGCACCCGCAAAACCTATTAATGTTTGAATAAAAAATCCTGTAAAAATACCCACACCCACAATTAATAAAATCACTAAACTCATTCCTACTATTATTTATATCAATTAACGAGGCAAAACTATCCATAGATTTTGTATTTGTAAAATGGATTCCATTACAAAAGTGAATTTATTTTATCAAAAAAATGTATTTTTACATCTAAAACAATCAAATCGATGGTAGACATTATTGATAACAAAATAATCAATGAATTGAAACAAAATTCTAGAGCTTCTTTTGCTGATATTGGCAGAAAAATACACCTTTCTCCTTCTTCAGTAAGAGAACGTGTTCAAAAGCTAGAAGATGCCAAAGTGATTAAGGCATATTCATTGCACGTAGATTACTCGAAACTAGGGTTTGGATTGGAAGTTATTATTATCCTAAAATTATTTAGTGGAAAAATTAAATTGTTTATCAATGATGTGAATCAGTTTTCAGAAATAAAAGAAGCGTATCGGATTACAGGCTCTCAAAACATCCATATTCGGGCAGTTTTAAAAGACCAACTTCACCTACAACAATTTATAGATACCTTAATTAACTATGGAGATACTATGACGCACCTTATCTTATCGGAAATAAAAAAAGATAAAACTTTGTAAGGTTACTTAAGCACAAAAAATGCTGCTTTAAGAAGTAACTTGAATTTATGACAACCGTTAATTAGTATTCGAAAACACCAAATTCACTTGTAATTGTTAACTTTTTAGTTTCTGAAGCTTCTACCCTACCTACAATTTTAGCAGCTACATTAAACGATTTAGAAATAGCAATAATACCCTCTGCCACTTCTGGAGAAACGTATATTTCCATTCTATGTCCGCAATTAAATACTTGATACATTTCTTTCCAATCTGTATTCGATTGTTCTTGTATCAATTTAAATAATGGAGGCACTTCAAACATGTTGTCTTTTACAATGTGCAAAGCATCTACAAAATGTAAAATTTTTGTCTGCGCGCCACCAGAACAATGAATCATTCCGTGTACTGTCTCTGAATTGAATTTTGATAAAATTTCTTTGATAATTGGTGCGTAGGTTCTTGTTGGAGACAAGACCAATTTACCTGCATTTATTGGAGAATTGACTACTGCGTCTGTTAACTTTGTGTTTCCAGAATACACTAAATCTTCAGGTACAGCAGCATCATAACTTTCTGGATATTTTTCTGCCAGATATTTATGAAAGACATCATGTCTTGCAGAGGTTAATCCATTAGAACCCATTCCACCATTATATTCGGTTTCATAACTTGCTTGTCCGAAAGACTCTAAACCTACAATTACGTCTCCTGCTTTTATGTTTGCATTGTCTATTACATCTGAACGCTTTAGACGCGCAGTTACTGTAGAATCTACAATAATTGTTCTCACTAAATCGCCAACATCAGCCGTTTCTCCACCTGTAGAATGAATTGTAACACCAAAACCTTTTAAATCCTCAATTAATTCCTCTGTTCCGTTTATAATTGCAGATAAAACTTCCCCCGGAATTTTACTCTTATTTCTGCCTATGGTAGAAGATAGCATGATATTATCTGTGGCACCAACACACAAAAGATCATCAATATTCATAATTAACGCATCTTGTGCAATGCCTTTCCAAACAGAAATGTCGCCTGTTTCTTTCCAATACA
>JBLHIE010000156.1:0-3507 GCA_047614925.1 Arenicella sp. | reverse complement strand
ACCAATCTTTCAAAGCCTAATCCGAAACCAGAATGCACAGCTGTACCAAATTTCCTCAAATCTAAATACCACCAAAGTTCTTTCTCATCAATATTCATGGCTTTCATTTTTTCTACTAAAACGTCATAACGTTCTTCACGTTGCGCACCACCAACCATTTCTCCAATCCCCGGGAATAAAACATCCATGGCTCTTACGGTTTTACCATCTTCATTTAAACGCATGTAAAACGCTTTAATATCTGCTGGATAATCAAATAAAATAACCGGACATTTAAAATGTTTTTCAACTAAAAAGCGTTCATGTTCAGATTGTAAATCTGCTCCCCATTCATTAATTGGATATTGAAATTTTTTCTTTTTGTTTGGCTTAGAATTTCTAAGAATATCAATTGCCTCTGTGTAAGAAACTCTTTTAAAGTTATTGTCTGCAACAAATTTTAGCTTTTCTAACAAGCTCATTTCACTTCTTTGTAATTGAGGCTTCCCTTTTTCTTCTTGTGTAAAACGATCATCTAAAAAAGCTAAATCTTCTTTACAATGTTCTAAAACGTAGTTTAAAACAGCTTTTATAAAATCTTCTGCCAAATCCATATTACCATCTAAATCCATAAAAGCAACTTCTGGTTCTATCATCCAAAACTCTGCTAAGTGACGCGTAGTATTTGAGTTTTCTGCTCTAAAGGTAGGTCCAAAAGTATATACTTTACCCAACGCCATTGCATAGGCTTCTGCCTCTAATTGGCCAGAAACGGTAAGATTTGTTTCCTTTCCAAAGAAGTCTTTGGAATAATCTATTTTTCCGTCCTCTGTAACGGGGGCTTTATTGTCTTCAAATGAAGTAACTCTAAACATTTCTCCTGCACCTTCTGCATCAGAACCTGTTACAATTGGGGTATTTACATAATTAAAACCGTTGTCTTGAAAGTACTTGTGAACTGCAAAAGAGAGTTTAGAACGCACCCGCATTACGGCACTAAACGTATTTGTTCTTACACGCAGATGTGCGTTTTCTCTTAAAAATTCGAAACTGTGTTTTTTAGGTTGTATTGGGTATTCATCAGGATTTGAGTCTCCCAAAATTTCTATTTCTGAAACTTGAATTTCTACAGACTGTCCTTTTCCTTGACTTTCTGCAATGCTTCCTTTTATAGAAACTGCAGCTCCTGTAGTTATTCTTTTTAATATTTCTTCTGGTGTGTTTTCAAAATCGATCACACATTGTATATTGTTAATGGTAGAACCATCATTTAAAGCAATAAAACGATTGCTTCTAAACGTTCTAACCCATCCTTTTATAACTACTTCTTGTAAAACTGTACCTGATTTTAATAATTCTGCTACGGTATTTTTCGTCATTATCTTTAAATATATGGTATTGGAAATTTGTCTTCGTTAAAAGAGTAAAGATACTTTATTGTTATAAATTAAACAACCAATGAAAGGGCAATAAAATTGGAACGCTATTTTGTTTTTTCTTCCTTAGGTGGAAAAATGACTATTTTGGGTTCTTTAAAAACTTTTTTATTTGCAATTTTTTTCTCAAAGGTTAACAGTAAAGATGGCAATAATAATAAGTTAGAAACCATTGCCAATAACAAGGTTACAGAAACCAAGCCGCCCAAAGCAATTGTGCCACCAAAACTAGAGAGTGTGAAAACTAAAAAACCAAAGAACAACACAATAGAGGTATAAAACATGCTTACACCAGTTTCTCTTAATGCTGCATAAACAGAAGGTTTTATTCTCCATTTATTTGCGATTAATTCCTGCCTGTATTTCGCTAAAAAGTGAATGGTATCGTCAACAGAAATACCAAACGCAATACTAAATACCAGTATTGTAGAAGGTTTTATAGGGATATTTAAAAACCCCATTAAACCGGCCGTAATTAACAAGGGCAACATGTTCGGAATTAAAGAGATTAAAATCATTTGTGGCGATCGAAACATCCAAGCCATAAAAATGGCAATTAATAAAATAGCCAAGGATAAAGAAATGACGAGGTTTTTAATTAAATAATTGGTTCCTTTTATAAAGACCAGTGCTTTTCCCGTTAAAGAAACGGTGTATTTGTCTGCTGGAAATTCTTTGGCAATTACGGCCTTTAAGCGTTCTTGTATAATATCCATTTTCTCTGTACCAATATCTTTCATAAAAGTGGTTATTCTGGCATAGCGTCCAGTGGAGTCTACAAACGTTTTTAACATGCCAGCTTCACTATTAGAGTTTTTAGTGTAAGAGAAAATATAACTCTGTTCTTGGGTTGTTGGTAATTGATAATACTTCGGATTTCCTTTGTAGTAGGCTTGTTTAGAGTATTTTACTAAATTAACCACAGAAATTGGTTTCGATAATTCAGGAAAGGTCTCAATGGTTTCATTCAACTCTTCCATCTTTTTTAAGGTAGAAAGTTTTAGGACACCATTTTCTTTTTTAGTGTCAATTAGAATTTCTAAAGGCATGATTCCTCCAAACTCCTTTTCAAAGAACTTAATGTCTTTGTAGAAGTCTGTGTTTTTGGGCATGTCTTCAATTAAACTTCCAGAAACTGTAATTTTATAGACACCTATAATACTTAATACGATGACTAATACGGTTGCAAAATAGATCGTAATTCTTTGGTTTTTCACCATTTTTTCCATCCAATTTACTACGTTTTCAATCCATTTTGTTTCTAAATGACTCAAATGCTTTTTCTTTGGAAGCGGCATGAAACTATATATAATAGGTATGATTAACAAAGCCAATATAAAAATACTAATAATATTTACGGAAGCTAAAATTCCGAATTCACGCAGTAAATTACTTTTCACAAAAACAAAGGTTGCAAAGCCAGATGCAGTTGTAATATTTGTCATTAAAGTGGCATTTCCAATTTTAGAAATTACACGTTGTAAAGCTTTTGCTTGTTGCCCATGTTTCTTTATTTCTTGTTGGTATTTATTAATGAGGAAGACGGCATTTGGCACACCAATAACAATAATTAAAGGAGGTATTAATGCAGATAAAACGGTAATTTCATAACGGAATAAACCAATAAAACCAAAAGCCCAAACTACCCCAATTATTACGACTAAAAGTGTAATAAAGGTGGCTCTAAAAGATCGAAAGAAAAAGAAAAAGATAAGCGCAGTAATTCCTAAAGCACCCCCAACAAAAAGTGTAATTTCGTCTTGAATGTTTTGTGCATTTAATGTTCTAATGTACGGCATTCCAGAAACCCGAACATCCAAACCTGTTTCCTCTTCAAATTTCTTGATGGTAGGTATTAAAATATCAAAAATAAAGTCTCTTCGTTCTGGTGTATTTATGATTGCTTTTTTAATATAAATGGCGGTTTGTAAAGTACCCGTTTCTTTATTGTAAAGTAAATTATCGTAAAAAGGAAGTTTCTCAAAGAGCTCTTTTTTAATAGCATTTACTTGCTCTTTTGTAGTGGGGTTTTTGTCATATAGAGGTTCGAGAACAAACTTTCTATTTTTTCTATCTGCTTTTAACTTTTTAA
>JBLHIE010000155.1:0-3532 GCA_047614925.1 Arenicella sp. | reverse complement strand
TAAATCGATGAATGACGTCATAAAAAATTTTGTCATTATTAGGGATTGAAAAATATGCTTTATAGGAAGTGAAATTGGTTGTTTTCGCAATATAGTAGATTCCTTGAAGTATAGAGAAAAAAGTAAATTTTCGAGACACCTCTCTCGTGTAGTCTTTGGGATAATGGCCCGACTCTATTAAAATAGTGTTAAAACCAAGTTTTTGGAAGTTGTCTCCTGTTGCTGTGGGGTAAAACTCGTCTGTATATCTACCCACGTGATTTGGTATTACCTGTTGCAAAAGGGTATTCATTGCAATAATCACATTCATCGTTTCTTTTCGCCCCTTAGTTAAAGCCCTAGATACTTCCTCTGAAGGCGCCAAGAAAGATATGGTTGCTGGGTTTTTTGTATTTTCTACATTAAAAATAGTTCTTTGATCATGCAGGTTAAAACAAAACTGGGGATTGAACGCTTCTAACGTGGTACGCAATAGTTTACTTTCTTTAGCCTTTCTTTCTACTGCATCTCTATTAAGGTCTATATTGTTGCCATTAAATCTTGTGTATGCTTCTGCGCCATCCGGATTTAGCATGGGCATAAAAAGCAGTGTACACGTCTCTAAAATAGTTGTTATCTCTTCTTCTTTTGAATTTAAAAAACAATTAAAAAGGTCAAACAAGGCCTTTGTTCCTGTACTCTCATTTCCGTGCATTTGAGACCACAATAATATGTTCTTTTCTCCTGTACCAATTCGAAGCGTATATATAGGTGTACCTTTTTCTGAAGTACCTAATTCAGATATTTGAAAGGCCGCTTCGTATTTATTAAATAAATTTTTAATGTCTTTAAAACGAATCCATTTTCCTGAAAGAGAAACTTCTTTTTCTTCCTTGTAGATAGTCTCTAAAAAATTGATCGTTAATAAATTCATAATTGATAGTTGTGAAATATGATGTAAAAATAATGGAATCACATTTGTAATCAAACTAAAATGTTACAAATGTAAATTTCTTAAATATTACATTTGTAAACAGTTCGTTTAGGGTGTTTAATTACTTTTGTAAACACGTGTAAAGTAAATAGCTATTTCTTTAAATAGACATGCCTTATCGTATCAATAATTACTATTTAAAGTACTTAAAAATCATAATTTAAGTACGTTAAGAGGTTTAATTGAAGTGATACTTTATTGTGTATTTTCATTATTCAATATAATTAAGAAATAATTATGTAGTTAATTTGATAAGTTTTACATTTACAAAACATTAAGGTGTTACAATGATAAACAGTGAGGATTTTACAAACAGGTTAAAGAAAATGATGGAGCACCATCAACTTTCCGCATCTACCTTCGCAGATAAGGTAGGCGTTCAGCGTTCTAGTATCTCCCATATTCTCTCTGGAAGAAATAAACCAAGCTTAGATTTTGTGCTAAAAGTAACTTCAGAATTTAAGGATGTAGATATTCATTGGTTGCTAAACGGTATCGGAGTTTTTCCGATTGTGAAGATTTCAAAAGAAAAAGGCATTGCTTCTACGCTACCATTTTTTAATTCAGAAAAAGGTGCTTCGGGAAAAACAATACAACGGATTGTTGTTTTTTATGAAGATGGTACTTTTGAAGAATATCAGAAATAAGAATAAAAGAGATTTCAAAACAAAGGATACTTTTTGAATTGTGTTTTCTTTACTTAAAGACTTAGGACTTTCAAAGCTTTTTCTTGGTTTAAGAAACCTTCTACCAGATTCTTTACCTGCGTTGTTTTAGATATTTTAAAATTGAAATATTGCTGCAAAGGAATTTCAAACCCTTTATAATTTAAATAATTATTTAAAGCTGCGTTTAAGCCTTCGCTATATAAGTGGTGCTCTGCTCCTGTTGGGTCTTCGTGATACAAATCGTTTTCAGCAAAACCTTCAAAATTTGGGCCTGTGATCTTTATTTCAAAAGCATCCGGATTTTTACCTACAGGACTATGACTGGTGCATGCAAATTGATGCCAAAAAGCAGACTGAATACAATTGCTTTGAAATAGCTGACGCACAACCTCTAGAGAATCGATGGTTTCTTGTTCCGTTTCCGTAGGGAAACCAAACATTAAATAGGCATGTACCATGATGTTTTCGTTAGAAAAAGCCTTCGTAACTCTAGCTACTTGTGCAATATCTACTCCTTTTTTCATCTTTTCCAACAACCTGTCAGAAGCAACTTCCAATCCGCCAGTCACAGCAATACAGCCAGACTTGGATAATAAAGAGCAAAGTTCTGGTGTAAAGGTTTTTTCAAAACGAATGTTTGTCCACCAAGTAATATATACTTTTCTTTCTATTAACGTATTTGCCAAAGCACGCAGCATTTTAGGTGGTGCTGCTTCATCCACAAAATGAAAACCTGTAATGCCCGTTTCGGATATTATTTTTTCAATTTTATTTACTAAATCATCTGCTGTTGTATTTTGGTAGTTTCCTATATAATCTAGCGTAACATCACAAAAAGAACACTGTTTCCAATAGCAACCGTGAGAAATGGTTAATTTGTTCCATTTACCGTCAGACCACATTCTGTGCATCGGATTCATAACATCTAAAAAAGATAAATATTTAGCTGTTGGCAATCCGATATAACTTGGTGCCGGTAAATTTCTATGATGAAATATGGTGTTAGGTATTTTATTGACATACACCACTTCGTTGTCTCTGCATATATATGTTCTTTCTAAAGCATCGGCTTCAATTTTACCATCTAAGAATTCTGTTATTTTTAATAACGGTCCTTCTCCGTCATCCAACGTAATAAAGTCTATAAAATTAAATATTCTAGGATCTGACAACCTTCTTAGTTCTGTATTGCAATAACCACCACCCATTGCTATTTTAAGGTTTGGGTATTTTTCTTTTATAAACTGTGCACAGCGCAAAGCAGAAAATAGATTCCCTGGAAAAGGAACCGTAAAACAGATTAAATCATAGGTGTCTTTTTGTAATTGCTCTTCTAGCAAATACAACATTTCATCTTCTATTAATGTGGTTTCATATTGCAAATAGCTATCAATCGTATCAAAACTAGAGGCAGCTCTTGCCAATTGTTCGGCATAGCGTGTAAAAGAGAAAAACTCATCTACATTGGCATTTATAAAATCTCCTAATTCTTCTACAAATAAAGTGGCAATGTGTTTTGCCTTATCTAAAATTCCTAATTTCCCAAATTCGGTGGTTAAGTCTTTGTCTAATTTGATGCGCCTATGTCCGTGTGGTAAATAATCTTTATGCACTATTTGATACGCGGCCGTAACCTCTTGTACTCTCAAATAACTCATTACAGAATCTACCTTATTAATGTATTCTTCCTTTTGATTATACACCAAAGGCAAATCTTTATTGCCAAGCATGTCTGCTTGCTTAAAAATAGCATCTATAAACTCGTTGGTAAACACCGCAGTAAACAGCTCGATACTTAAATCCATTTGCGTTGCTTTTACATCTTTAGATTCTAAAAATCCTTTGATATATGCAGTAGCCGGATACGCAGTATTTAACTGTGTAAAAGGCG
>JBLHIE010000154.1:0-3588 GCA_047614925.1 Arenicella sp. | reverse complement strand
TCTAGCTTGCTTGACTTGAAACAAATTGAGAATGACATTTCTTTAAGAGTTGTAAATACTTATTTAAACGTATTGTTTGCCAAAGAAAACTTAGAGGTTGCAAGGGTACAAGCAACCATCAGTAAAAAACAAATAAAGGCTGCAGATGCTAGGTTTAAGGCAGGTGCAATTGCAAAAGGAGAGTTGTTAAACTTTCAGTCTACTGCGGCAAACGATTTACAAAGTGTAATTTTACAAGAAAATGCGTTGGATTTGGCTTTACTAACAATTGCGCAGTTATTGCAAGAACCAGTAGCCAATTTTGATGTGGCACCAATAGAAGTAGAAATGCCTTCTACAAGTTTATTATATGACAATTCATCGGCTGTTTTTCAAAAGTCGTTAGATTACATGCCAGAAATTGCAAGGGCTAAGCTAGACATCACAAACGCAGCGTTTGATATTGCAATCGCAAAAGGAGGTTTCTTTCCTACAATTACCGCTTCTGCTGGTTTATCTACAAATTATGGTTTCAATTTAAATTTACCTGATGGGATTTCAAACACCGCTTTATTTTCACAGCTTGATAATAACTTGGGGTATGGAGTAGGGTTTAATTTAAGCATTCCTATTTTTAATAGGTTTCAAACAAAAAATAGAGTTGCGCAGTCTTTCATAAATAAAGAAATTTCTGAAACAAGACTGGAAAGTCAGAAATTACTTTTAAAGCAAACCATAGAGCAAGCATTTTTGGATGTAAGATCTGGATTAAAAACATTCCAAGCAGCTAAAATTTCTTTAGTTGCACAGCAAGAGGCGTTTAAAAATGCACAAGAAAGGTACAATTATGGGGCCATGACATTGTTCGATTTTGATTTGGTAAGAACGCGTTTGGTAAGTGCAGAGAGCACAATGATCCGTTCTAAATACGATTACGTTTTTAAAACAAAAGTATTGCAATTTTATTCTGGCGAGTTAGTCTTAGAGTAAATAGAACAGCATATTAAATTGAAAACGGCACAGAGTTTAATTCTGTGCCGTTTTCTTTTTTCGAAATACTATCTTTGTAAAAAATAAGAAATTGGCAATTATCCTTAACATAGAAACTTCTACTAAAAACTGTTCTGTAAGTGTTGCAGACACTGGTAAAATTATAGCCATTAAAGAATTGAATAATGGCAACTATTCACACGCAGAGGTGCTGCATCCTTTTATAGAAAACATTCTAGCACAAGGAAGTGTCTCTAAAGATAAAATAGACGCCATAGCCGTAAGTAAAGGGCCTGGGTCTTATACTGGATTAAGAATTGGAGTTTCTGCGGCAAAAGGGCTTTCTTTTGCGTTAAGTGTCCCTTTAATCTCTATAGATACACTTACAGCGTTGTCTTTTGCTATTTCTATTGATAAGGGGTTAATTGTACCTATGTTAGATGCGCGAAGAATGGAAGTATACTCCGCTATTTTTGACAAACAACACCAGAAAATAAGAGAAATTAAGGCAGAAATTATAGACGAAAATTCTTTCCTTGCTGCCTTAGAACAAGGGGAAGTACATTTTTTAGGAGATGGAGCTCATAAGTGTAAAGAGATAATTACACATAGAAATGCCGTTTTTGTAGATGATATGTTTCCTTCCTCAAGAGAAATGGCACTGTTGTCTTATCATAAGTTTAAGAAAAACGACTTCGAAGACCTTGCTTATTTTGAGCCTTTCTATCTAAAAGACTTTATTGTAATCCCAGAAAAGAAGAAGAAACCTACTTTTTAACGGTCACCTGATGCGGATACGGAATTTCGATTCCAGCAGTGTCAAGTGCTTCTTTTGTTTGCTCTAGAACTTCAAACCTAACGGTCCAATAGTCTTCTTTTTTAACCCAAGCACGTGTAAAAAAGTTGATAGAACTATCTCCTAATTCTGACAAGTTTACCGCTGTAGCGGGTTCTTTTAAAATTAGAGGATGCGCATTAAGAACAGTAAAAATAACTTCTTTGGTTTTTTTAATATCAGACTCATAACCTACACCAAAAGTAAAATCTACACGTCTCGTATCTTCTGTGCTATAATTTATAATATTCCCGTTTGAAAGTGCGCCATTAGGAATAATAATCTCCTTATTATCTGAGGTATTTAGTTTGGTAGTAAAAATTTCAATTTCTTTTACGGTTCCACTTAATCCTTGTGCTTCAATAAAATCACCTATTTTAATTGGTTTGAACAGTATAATTAAAACACCGCCAGCAAAGTTTGCTAAAGAGCCTTGTAACGCCAAACCAATTGCCAAACCTGCTGCTGCTAATATTGCCGCAAATGAAGTAGTTTGAATACCCAGCTGAGCAATAACACTTACAAACAATATTATTTTTAAAACCCAACGGACTAAATTGCATAAGAAAATTTGAAGGGTTCTGTCTGTGGTACTATTTTTTAAAATATTCTTGGTAGTTTTAACCGCAATTTTAATGAGCAGTAATCCCATTACTAAAAGAGCCAAAGCCATTAACGCCTTTGGTGTATATGCTACTAATAATTGTTTTAGTTGTTGTAGGTATGCTTCCATAAATTTATTTAGGACTTAAAGAGAATGATAATACTTTATAACTTTAATAATATCTTCCGTTTTCTCTCGATTTATTTTTTCTTTTTTTAGATAATTTTTTATCGCTTTAGATTTATCAGAAAATAGCTGATAAAAATTTTTCTTACCTTTTGGTAACTTTTCTAAGCCAGCGTTGTTTAATGCGATATAATGAATGTCTCTATCTCTAATAAATTTTGCTTTTTTAGCCGTTTCAAATTGTGTAATTGCTACTTTACCTTTTTTAAATATTACTTGTTGTAAGGTATATAAAGAGGTGTTTCCTTTATAGTTTATTTCAACATATTGCAGTTTACCGTCAATATTTAGTGCGGTAAACGTTCGGTTGGCATCTACAAAATGAATAGTTTGATTTTCGATTTTTGTTAAAAAATAGTTTTTACCCTCCTTAATAAATTCCATTTCATTTCTAAAAATATTATAACGTAAATAGTATGCTTCTTTTAATGCGTCTACTTGAGCCTCTTTATAGTCTGCATTGATAAATCTTAAGTGCTGTGTTTTTGAGGATGCGTCTTCCGGTTGTATTCCTTCAATTTCAGTATTAGGACCTTGAATTGTAATCGACAAGCCATTTTGTCTACTTACTTGTGCAGCGATATTAATGGGTTGAAGTAGTAAAAAAAGAGTTCCTAAGAGTATTATATTTTTCATAATGATACGTATAAAAACCAAGTTACCACTATTGTCGTGGTTCTTGTTATAGATTCGATATAAAATATTCTTAATTTTTTAATTTAAAAGAGTTGCAGACCTTCTTCTAAGTTGTGTAAAGGAGCAATATTAATTGATTTCAAAAGTGATTTTAAGATTTACTCTAAATTCTGAAATTTCGTCCCCGTTTACAACAGCGCTTTGAGATTGTACAAAAACAGCTTTGATATTTTTCACTGATTTGGAAGCTTGTTTTACTGCTTTCCTGGTAGCATCTTCCCAGCTTTTTTCTGAGTTTGCGAGTACTTCAATAACTTTCATAATAGCCATATTATTTTTTTTAAAAAATATTTAAGAA
>JBLHIE010000153.1:0-3712 GCA_047614925.1 Arenicella sp. | reverse complement strand
AATAGGTGAAATATTGCATGGTTATAAGGTAATTTCTTTATCATATAAAGCACTGCTCCTATGCTATAAAAGACACCTCCAATAAATAAATAATGCAAACTAAAAGAAGACAAGCTCTCCATTAAAGGACTTATAAAAAAGACAACCTGCCAACCCATTAACAAGTACATTGCCGTAGATAATTTATTAAATCGACCCGTAAAAAATAATTTTAAGACAACTCCAACTAAGGCAAAAAGCCAAACAAAGACGAACATATAATTGCCCAAAACAGCGTCTAACCCTACCAAAATAAAAGGAGTGTAGCTGCCTGCAATTAGCACATAAATTGCTGAATGATCTACGATGTTTAATTTTCTTCTTTTCTTAGGCTCTGTTGCCGCATGGTAAAATGTAGATGCTGCATATAATATCATAAGACTCAAACCATATATAATAAAGCTTGCCGGTTTCCAAAAACCACCAAAACTAAAAGCCTTTATAACTAAAAAAGGAAATGCAATTGCGCTAAGCAACAAACCGAAGGCATGAGACCAAATATTTAATTTTTCCTCAGCCTGACTATATGTAAAACTTAATTTTTCACTCATCTTTTTCTATTTGTATCTTTCATGTATTTCACATCCTTTTCCAAGTCTTTGTAAATTATATTGAAAGTTTTATTTTTTAATACCTCCATGTCTTTTACCAAAGACAAGCCTTTCGTTTCTATAAAATTATATTGCTGCACTCTTAAAACTCCTGGTCTTCCTTTGAAAACATCCCAAGAAAAGAAACGCTTACAATCATAGTACACTTGGGGTATAATTGGTATTCCGAACTCAATAGCTAAGCTAAATGCTCCTTTTTTAAAAGGTGCTAAAACCACGTCTTCTGACGGCACTAGTCCTTCAGGAAAAATTGCCATACTTACCCCATTTTGTAATCTTTCTTTCGCCATTTTAAAAACGCGCTTTCTACTCTCGAAGCTGCTTCTATCTACCATAATTACAGTTCTCTTATAGAAAAAACCAAAAATAGGAATTTTAGCAAGTTCCTTTTTACCCACAAATACAATTGGTTTTTTACTCAAAGCAATTAACACAAAAGGATCTAATAAAGAACCGTGATTCGCACAATACATATAACTTTTATTAGGGTCTATATTTTCGTTCGCTTTAAACTTTAAGCGAAAACCCATGCCGTAAATTAATATGATAGAAAGCATTCTTGCAAATTTCCAGAACAAATGGTAGTGTTCTTCTTTGAATGAAAAAAGCAGTAAAAAAGGAAAAAACAATAAGATAGAAAACAGTATTAAAATGCCAAACCAGAGACGCCAGATTAAGAATAAGGGGGCTTTCATTAATTTCACAGAATTCATTATAAGTTCAAATAGTTAATTACTATATTCATAAACAGGTAGTATAGTGGGTGTGTTTTTTTTACAAGACAGCCTGCAATAAACAAAAATACTAATATTCTTTTTGTTAACGGATTTTACTAATCAAAACCTTATTTTTACCATCTTAAATGTTTTTTATTCAGTTTATGAAAGCTAAACGTATTACATTTATATTAAGTATCAAAAAAAAAAATAATGTCAAGAATTTTAACAGGTGTTCAAAGTACAGGAACTCCGCATTTAGGAAATTTACTAGGTGCTATATTGCCAGCAGTAGAAATGGCAAACGACCCAAAAAATGAAGCCTATTTATTTATTGCAGATATGCATTCTTTAACTCAGGTTAAAGATGGAAAAGAATTAAGAGAAAACACTTATAGCACCGCTGCAACTTGGCTTGCTTGTGGTTTAGATATTGATAAAACTGTTTTTTATAGACAAAGTGATGTTCCTCAAACAGCAGAACTAACTTGGTATTTAAGTTGCTATTTTCCTTTTCAAAGACTTACGTTAGCGCACAGTTTTAAAGACAAAGCAGACCGATTAGAAGACGTAAATGCAGGTTTATTTACGTACCCAATGTTAATGGCAGCAGATATTTTACTGTACGATGCAGAAATTGTACCAGTTGGCAAAGACCAACTGCAACATCTAGAAATTACTAGAGATGTTGCCAGTAGGATAAATAATATTCTTGGGGAAACCTTGGTTTTACCAAAAGCAAAGATTCAAGAGCACACAAAATTGGTTCCTGGAATTGATGGTGAAAAAATGAGTAAATCTAGAAATAATACCATCAATATTTTTCTTACCGATAAAAAATTACGCAAACAAATTATGGGAATTAAAACCGATAGTTTGGCTTTAGAGGCTCCAAAAAACCCAGATAGGGACAATGTATTTGCGCTTTATAAGTTACTAGCTTCAACCGCTCAAATTAAAGAAATGAGAGCAAATTATGAAGGTGGAAACTACGGATACGGACACGCAAAACAGGCGCTGTATGAGTTAATTATAGAGAAATTTGCAAGCGTTAGAGCAAAATACAATCACTTCATGGAAAACAAACATGAAATTGATGAAGCATTAAGTATTGGCGCAAAAAAAGCGAGCGCAACTGCAAACGGAGTTCTAAACAGACTGAGAGAAAAAATAGGGTATTCTTAAGCAATAAAGACGAAGTTCTAAATTTTTTATTATTGATAACCATATAGCTCAAAAGAATAAAAGTCTTTGCCAGCTTGCACAAGTATTGGTTAAATAAGAAGTATCTTTTGAATACTGAATCTATAACACAAAGCAAAACCCTAGAAGAAATTCTTTTAGGGTTTTGCTTTATATCTGAAAAATAAAAACTTTATTTAATCTTCATAGATTTTGCAATTGCTTCTAACTCAAACAAAAAAGCTCTTTTATTTACTGAAGGTGCATATGTAAAACCTTCAAAAACCACAATTCTATTGCGCTGTTTATCAACTACAGAATAATTTACAAAGGGTCCTGCCATAAAATCATTTTTCACTTCCCATTTCCCTCTAGTTTCATATGTTTTTTTACCATCTAAAATAATTTCTGAGGTAAATGGTGTGTATGCTTCTTCGGTTATCATATGCATAGTTTCTGGGTCTGTACCAGGAATATACTTTTTACCAATACTATTTCTAACTGCTATAATGTTTTCAGAAACGTTGGTTTCCTCTTCTAAAGGGACTGCATATACCAATATATTATTACTTCCTGTTTTTGCAATTCCACTTACCAAGTGTTGTCTTAGCCATAAGAAATCTCCGGTATCATCTACTGTTTTAAAATTTTCTGGTGCAGTAAAAGAAATTCCTAAATTTTGAACTGTTTTGAATTGAGATTCATCTAACTTTTTTTCTTTAAAAATTTTCTGCGTCATTAGTATATCCGAAGAAATAAATGCTGCTATAATTTCCTTTTTATGAGCATTAAATACTTTTATAGCACTTGCATCATCTGTACCATAGACATAAATAATAGTTTGTGGCTGGGCATACACATTTTTCTTAATATAAAAATCTTCTTTCTCTGCTTCACCAATAATTAGAATATTTCTAGAAATTTTCATCATGCTTCTAAAACCATTTGGCGCAATCTGAGAAACAGATAGCACAGGTTCTGGCTGCGGCAGACCAACCACCATCTCTCCAAAAGAATTTCTAATTGCAGAGCCTATATCTCCGTTCCAATCGCTAACTTTAGTAACCACCATTACTTTGTTCACTTTTCCAAGAGAACCTCTTAAAACAAATTTATCTGTTCCTATGCAAGAGGTTAATAATACGGCTGTAATAAATATTGAAA
>JBLHIE010000152.1:0-3736 GCA_047614925.1 Arenicella sp. | reverse complement strand
GCACTTTATAAGGAGTTTTATCTTTGGAAAAACGAACATCTCTGTAAATACGCATCATTTTAGATTTCTCAATTTCATCATGCTTTTGCAACTTTAAATGAATCGCGGCAAACACATCTTTCGCATTAAGCTGTGCTTTTAAATACGTTTCTTTTTCGTCTGCAAACCAATCTCTATTATTGTTTAATTGTAGCTCTTGAAGATATTTAAAGGTTGATTTTTCGAATTGCATTTTGTAACTATTTTAAAAGCACAATTTACAAAGAATTCTATAAATTAAATGCTGGGAATTGACGAAATATTATAAACCGAGTGTATTATAAAACTGTAAATTTGCGGAGTTAATTAAATTCATTTATGGAGCATAAAACAAAGAATATTCAAAAAAGATATGATGGATTTTTACAGACAGCTTGTTTGTGGGAGGACCGAGATGTTTTTGATATGCAGCAGTTTGAACTTCCATTTAAATCTTCAAAAATTAATAGTAAAATTAATGAGGAACGCCGTTTAGGAAAATATGTAGAACGTTTTGTAGCTTTTGAATTAACGCAAGATTCATCCATAGAAATTATATCAGAAAACATTCAAATTCAAAAAGAAGAAATCACAATTGGCGAATTAGATTGTATCCTTTTAAAAAACGGAAAACCAATTCATTTAGAAATTATTTATAAATTCTATTTGTATGATGCATCTGTTGGAAAAAATGAAATCGAGCACTTTATTGGTCCGAATCGTAAAGATGCTTTGATAGAAAAACTTACAAAGCTTAAAGAAAAACAGCTGCCTCTTCTCTTCACGAATGAATGTAAAAATTATCTAAGCACCATTAATTTAGCATCAGAAAACATTCAGCAACAGGTTTATTTTAAAGCACAATTATTTGTTCCTTTTTCTGGTGAAAATATTTTACTATCAAAAATAAATCAAGCTTGTGTTGTTGGATTTTATATCACCAAAAATGCTTTATCAGCGTTTTCTGATTGTAAGTTTTATATTCCAAATAAGATGGATTGGCTAATCGCTCCGCACAAAAACGTTAATTGGCAATCTTTTTATCAGTTTAGTGAAAATTCAAATGACTATTTAGCACGCCAATTTTCTCCCCTTTGTTGGTTAAAAAAACCGAACGGCGAAATTGAAAAGTTCTTTTTAATCTGGTGGACTTGACAAAAACGGGAAAGTGATGAAATTATAAAGCTGAAAGTTTCAAAAACCACATAGTTGCAAAGAAAATTATTTCTTGTGTTTTATTTATTAATTCATAAAAAAAGAGGAACTTAGTTATATCAGTTCCTCTTTGAAAAATCACTAATTCTTATTGTTAGTCTTCCTTTTTACCATCTTTAGAAGCTTTGTTCCAAATTTTAATTGCGTCATCCTTAAGAACCCCTTCTAAAACCTCGACATTTACTCCATCTGAAGTCCCTAATTTTATCGTTCTTTTTTCAAAAATTCCTTCACCTGTTTGGACCTCAACGTAGGGTTCTTCTGTTTCTTTGTCAAACCTTAGTAAACCCTCTTTTATGGACAAAACACTGTCTTTTTTAACTAAAATAATATCTGCATTTGCACTATAACCTGCCCTAATAAAGAAACTATCATCTAAAGATACATCTGCTTTAATTTTGAATTGTACAGCTCCTCCCTCTTCAGTTCCTTTCGGAGCAATAAAATTTAATTTTGCAGGAAACTTCTTCCCCTCTATTGCACCAATTGAAACTTCAATGGTAGTGCCTCTTACTAATTTCCCTACTTCAGATTCATCTACTTTTCCTTCAAAAATCATTTTACTCATATCGGCAATCGACGCAATTGTAGTTCCAGCATTAAAATTATTAGACTGAATTACTTGATCTCCTTCTTTTACAGGTATCTCTAAAATCGTGCCAGACATTTGTGCAATAATGTTTGTATTTGCCCCGCCACCTACATTTGCCGAACCTTTTTTAATAATTAAATAATCATTCTCAGCATTTTTTAAGTCTTGTTTTGCTTGTTTGTAAGACAACTCAGCACTTTCGTACTCTGCTCTCGCAATTACACCTTTATCAAATAAATTCTTGGTTCTTTTGAAAGAAACTTGTCCATTATTTACTCTCAATTTAGTATTATCTACCCTACCTTTTGCGCTGATTAAAGATTGTTCATTAGGTACAACTCTCACCACGGCGATTAGGTCTCCTTTTTTAACTTTAGACCCTTCTAACAACATTACCTTATCTATAATTCCTGTTATTTGAGGCTTAATTTCAATTTCCTCCAAAGGAATTACTTTTCCAGTAGCCACTGTTTTTTTAACAATTGTGGTTCTAAATGGTGTTTCAGTTTCAAATACCAAAATACTCTTGCTATTCTTTATACCGAACCAAACAAGTGCCGCCATAAAAAATAATACGATAACTATTAAAATAATTTTTGCTCTTTTACTCATGATTTGTTGTTGATTGATTTTATTCTTCTCTTAATGCTTCTATTGGTTTCACTACTGTTGCCATGTGTGCAGGAATTACGCCTATTGCCGTTCCCAGCACAATTAATGTAACTACTGCTATTAAAATAACTGGTATATCTACTGTTGGGTTTACTAATGCGGCATCAACTCCTTGTCCAAATGCAGTGTCTATTATAAATAAAACAAAGGCTCCAAAAATAATACCCAACATGCCAGCTACCGTTGTTAAAAAGACAGATTCTAAAATAATTTGTTGTCTTATACTTTTTGGTGTAGCGCCTAAAGCTCTTCTAATTCCTATTTCTTTGGTACGTTCTTTTACTGTGATTAAAAGGATATTACCGATTGCAAAAACGCCTGCAATTAAGGTTGCGATGCCTACAAACCAAGTTAAAAACTGCATCCCCGTTATAAAACCGGTGACCTTCCCTATTTCTTTTCCTAAATTAACACTTCCAAAAGCTCTTTCATCTTCTGGATGCACCTTATGCAAACCTTTTAAAGTAAGTAGCACATCACTCTCCATCTGCTCTATATCCGTGCCTTCATGTGCAGTAATCATCATCCAATCTACTTTATTTGCCGTATTGTATACTTTTTTAAATGTAGAAAAAGGAATGTAAGCACAATCGCCATCAAAATCTATAGTATTTGAGGGCTTATACACGCCAATTACTTTATAACTAATGCTATTTATTTTTATATATTGCCCAATTGGAAATTCATCTATTTCAAAAAACTGTTTGTACATATCCTCGGATATAACCGTAACTTTTGCAATGGATAAAATATCATTTTGATTTAAAAAACGACCATATAATAGTTGCTTTTTCTGAATTTGATCTAGAATTGGATAATCTCCACTCACTTTAAAGCTACCTGACTTAAAATCTTTAATAATTAAATTATTTGTTTGATTTCTTGGTGCTAATAATTTTATTTCATCGGAGTATTCAGTTGTTAAGACTTCAATGTCATTCATTGTTAATGAGAATATTCTACCTTCTTGAAAACCTTTAAACGGAATATCTGTGGACTCTGTCCAAATAAATACACTGTTGGTTGCAAAATTACCAAATAGTTTGTTAAAACCATTTTCCATTCCTCTTGCAGCTCCTAATAAAACGACTAACAAGAAGATTCCCCAAAGTACACCAATAATAGTAATCGAGGTCCGCACCTTATTTTTACGGATGCTGCCATAAATTTCTTGCCAAGTATCTGAATCAAATAAAAATTTCATAGTTAATCTGCTCTTAATGCTTCAATGGGTTTAAT
>JBLHIE010000151.1:0-3742 GCA_047614925.1 Arenicella sp. | reverse complement strand
AAAAAAAATGTTTGCTCTTTTTTTTAATAATTATAGCTTCAATATTAAGTGCCAATTCTCAAAATGGATTCCGTTTTCAAGATATTACAAAAAAGAAACAAAGAGTTTCTTTTAGGTTAATAAATAATTTAATTGTTATTCCTGTAGATATAAATGGACAAACACTTTCCTTTATTTTAGACACAGGTGTAAATAAGACAATTATTTTCAGTCCTTCTAAAAATGATAGTATTGGTCTTTTAGATCCGATAAAAATATCTTTAACAGGTCTTGGAGGCGGTAAACCTGTAGATGCCATCTTATCTAAAAACAATAAGATGAAGATAAAAGGATTGGTTGGTTACAACGAATCGATTTACGTGATTTTTTAAAGATTTTTTTAATTTGTCTCGTAAAATGGGAACTACCATTCACGGGATTATTGGTTATAATTTGTTAAAAAATTTTGTTGTAAAGATCAACTACAAAAGTAAAAAAATATATTTTTACAATTCAGACAGGTATTCTTTTAAGCAATGTAAAAGGTGTGAGGTTTTACCAATTCAGTTTTATAGAAAAAAACCGTATGTAAATATTAAGGTGCAACTAGATACCATTGGCACAAGGTTAATTACGTTAAAATGTTAGTAGATTCTGGTGGAAGTGATGCAATTTGGCTTTTCGAAAATTCAAAATCAGAAATTCAAACACCTGTAAGGCACTTTAATGATATTTTAGGTGAAGGTTTAAGTGGATCAATTTTAGGAAAAAGAAGTAGAATTCCGAAACTAAAAATAGGAAATTTTGAAATTACGAAACCAACAGTTTCTTTTTTAGACACAATTTCTACATTAAATGCAAGAAAATTTAAAAGTAGAAACGGTAGCATTGGAGGTAATATTTTAAAAAGGTTTATTGTTTGGTTAGACTACCCGAAAAAACAAATAATGCTTAAAAAAAACAGTTCTTTTAAAGCAAGTTTTAATTATAATATGAGTGGTTTAGGTATTGTTTATAGTGGTAAACAATTGGTTAAAGAGGAAAATACAAAGCTAGTACCAGTTACATACAATAGCAAGTCAGAAGCAAATAATTCCATTTTTTTTGTAACAAATTACTCTTATAAATTTAAACCTACATACAAAATCAGGGAAGTTGTAAAGAACGATTTAGGCGATAAAGCTGGATTAAAAGCAGGAGATATTATTTTAGAAATTAATAGAAAACCAGCTTATACTTATACTTTAAACGATATTATAAACAAACTGCAAGAAAGAGAAAATAAAAAAATTCGAATTACGATAAGAAGAAATGGTCAAAAAGTGACTTTTAGTTTCCGTTTAGAAAAAAGAATTTAGTTGTTATAAAGCATGCTTTTTTCTTTTTCTAAAAGTGCAGTTTTTTCTACAAAACCTTTAATTTTTAGAGTTTTTCTAGCTATTTTTGCGTTAGATGTTATGGTTATTTCCTTATAAAAACCACCCACTCTTTTGGTATCATAAGAAACTTTGATTTCTCCTTTTTCTCCAGGCATAATTGGTTTTTCTGGTTTTTCAGGAATTGTGCAGCCACAAGAAGATTGTACGTTTTGAATTATTATAGGTGCGTCTCCAATATTTGTAAAGACGAATATTCGCTCTCCATCAGCACCTTTATTTATTTTTCCATAATCGATGGTTTCTGTATCAAACTTAAACTCTTGAGAATTCATCGCTATAGAGATAAAGAATACTAGTAATACGGTTGTTAAGGCTTTCATGTATTTTACTTTTAATGTAAAATTAAGAATAATAATTTGTTTTAAAAAATCAACTACTTATTTTTTCAACAAAATAGAGTTTTGTATTTTTGCAAACTATATTTTCAAAAACTATTCCAAAGTATGACAATTCCATCGAAATATGATGCAAGCCAAGTAGAAGGTAAATGGTACGATTACTGGATGAAAAACAATTATTTTCATTCAACACCAGATGAAAGAGAGCCTTATACAATTGTAATTCCGCCGCCAAACGTAACAGGAGTGCTGCATATGGGGCATATGTTAAACAACACCATTCAAGATGTTTTAATAAGACGTGCGCGTTTATTAGGTAAAAATGCTTGTTGGGTTCCAGGAACAGATCATGCCTCTATTGCTACAGAAGCAAAAGTAGTTGCAAAGTTAAAAGAACAAGGAATTCGTAAAAGCGATTTAACAAGAGAAGAGTTTTTACGGCATGCCTTTGATTGGAAAGATGAATATGGAGGTAAAATTTTAGAACAATTAAAAAAATTAGGTGCTTCTTGTGATTGGGAAAGAACTGCTTTTACAATGGACCCCGAAATGTCTGAAGCTGTCATTAAAGTTTTTGTTGATTTATATAACAAAGGTTTAATTTATAGAGGATATAGAATGGTGAATTGGGATCCTGAAGCGAAGACGACTTTATCTGATGAAGAAGTAATCCATGAAGAAAGACAAGGGAATTTATACTATTTAGAATATAAAATTGAAGGTTCTAATGATACGTTAACTATTGCAACCACAAGGCCAGAAACTATTTTTGGAGATACTGCAATTTGTATCAATCCTAATGATGAGCGTTTTACGCATTTAAAAGGAAAGAAAGCAATTGTACCTTTATGTAATAGAGTAATTCCTATTATTGAAGATGCATATGTAGATATAGAGTTTGGGACAGGTTGTTTAAAAGTAACTCCCGCGCATGACGAAAATGATAAGAATTTAGGAGACAAGCACAATTTAGAAGTAATTGATATTTTTAATGATGATGCTTCTTTAAATTCCTTCGGATTGCATTACCAAGGGAAAGACAGGTTTGTTGTTCGTACTGAAATCTCTAAAGAATTAGAAGAAAAAGGTTTTTTAGTAAAAACGGAAGTACATACAAATAAGGTAGGAACTTCAGAAAGAACAAAAGCGGTTATAGAACCAAGATTGTCAGATCAATGGTTTTTAAAAATGAAAGATTTAGCACAACCTGCAATTGACGCTGTTTTAGGTGAGGATGCAGAAATCAACCTTTATCCAAAGAAATTCGAAAACACCTACCGTCACTGGATGGAAAATGTTCGCGATTGGAACATTAGTCGTCAGCTGTGGTGGGGTCAACAAATTCCTGCGTATTTCTATGGAGACGGAAAAGAAGATTTTGTAGTTGCAGAGAATATTGAAGATGCATTCGTTCTAGCAAAAGAAAGAACAGGAAATTCAGCTTTAAAAATTGAAGACCTGAAACAAGATGAAGATGCATTAGATACTTGGTTTTCTTCTTGGTTGTGGCCAATGAGTGTTTTTGACGGCATTCGGAATCCCGAAAATGAGGAAATTAAATACTATTACCCAACAAACGATTTAGTAACTGGGCCAGATATTTTATTTTTCTGGGTGGCAAGAATGATTGTTGCTGGGTATGAATACAAAGACGAAAAACCTTTTCAGAACGTTTATTTAACAGGATTGGTTAGAGATAAACAAAGACGTAAAATGTCTAAATCTTTAGGAAACTCTCCAGATGCTTTAAAGTTAATTGAAGACTATGGTGCAGACGGCGTAAGAGTTGGTTTATTGCTAAGTTCTGCCGCGGGTAACGATTTAATGTTTGAAGAAGATCTTTGCAAGCAAGGAAAAGGATTTGCAAATAAAATTTGGAATGCGTTCCGTTTGATAAAAGGTTGGGAAGTTGACGCAAGTTTACCACAGCCAGAAACCGCTAAAATTGGCTTGGTTTGGTACGAGGCAAAGTTTCAAAAAACGTTG
>JBLHIE010000150.1:0-3744 GCA_047614925.1 Arenicella sp. | reverse complement strand
CGATCTAAACTTTTATCTAAATTAAACTCTATGTTTGTTATTGATGAATTGATCTTCTCGCTTATAAGAGGTTGACGTAATGCCAGTACAAATAAACTATCGTCTATGTGTTTAAAGTTTAATTTTAGATCATTTTGTTTGTTTAGTTTTTTTCCAAAAACAGCATTTCCATAATCTATGGATTTAAACTCATTCATTAAATTTTCTTGTTCGAATGAAAAAACAACTAAATTGTCTAATACTTGGCGAAGCATTTCTACATCTTCTTCCATAGACTCTCCCTCACCTGACATCATTTCAGCTTGCATTTGCTGACTCATTTCCTTCATCTTTTTGGCAGCCTTTTTTTGATTTTCAGAAGCTCCACTCTGATTTTCTTCTTTCAATTTTTCTGTAGCATTTTCTTGCTCTTTCTCCACAATTTTTTCACCTATTTTATCTTGAGGGAGTTCCAGGGGTTTTTTTAATTCTTCATTTTCTTTTTGAAGATCATCCATTTGCTTTTTATATTCCTCAAATTTCTTATTCAATTCTTCTTGTGCTTCTTTGGTATTCTCTTCCTTTTTTGAATCGGCTAATTTTTCTTGTTCTTCTGCAAGTTTGAAAAGTTCTTCTGAAAGCTTTTCAGCCTTTTTTGTAACATAATATCTTTTTGTAAGCTCTACTAATTGCTCTAAATTTTTCTCTTGGTTTTTATTTTGCTTTGCTAGTTTTTCAAGCTTTTCTGCTAAATCTTCTTTATGTATTTTATCTTGTAATTTTTCTAATTCCTCTAATAACTTTTCATTCTTTTTAAGACGTTCTTCATTTTCTTCTAAACGTTCTTTTAACTGCTCCTTAAACGGGTCTTCTTCATTTTCAGGTTGGAAATTTTCTAAGTTTTCTTTAAGTTCCTTGGAAAAATTCTTCATCATCTGCTCCTGTTGTTGCTGTCTTTTTATAAAGTTTTCTAGCTTCTTTTTATCATTCCAATTAAGTTCTTTTTTTTCTTTTTGAGTTTTAGATAACTCCTGAAGGGCTTTATCTTCATCTTTCAGCTTTTCAAGTGATTTGTCTAAGCCATTTATGGTGTTTTCTTGATTTTGAAGCTGCTCCTTTTCTTTTTCATCTTGCGTTAATTTTTTAAAGAAAAACAAAGAAGATTTACTTGACTTGTAATTATGTAGCGCATCATTATCAAAAATCTCAAAGTAATATTCATAAGCGACTCCTTCTATTAAAACAATATCGTCTGGGAAAGAAAAAACAAAATCATCAAAATTATTAGCACCTATAGAAAGTGATTTACTTTCCTTTTGGCTATCATTCCCGATTGGATAATACACCAATTGAAGCTTGGTAAGTCCATAATCATCAGACACTTTTCCGAAGAAATACACCCTTTGACTATCGGTACTATCTCGCTTTGATTCTACAGAAATTTCAGGATATTGATCCCGAACCACACCTAAAGTAAAAGAAAGGTTTTCATAATCCTTTAGTTCATTATTTGAAGTTGTGATAGTGTAATCTAATTTTCTATATACACTTTTTTTATGCGTAAACGCTGTGCCTTTTTCAGGCTTACCCTCTTTAATAACTGTAAAAGCTACTGTTGTATCCTTCGTTTTTAAAGAAACCTCCTTGGTGTTTTTTGTATAAATATCCCAAGTAACTTTTGTGCCCTCGGGAATAGTGGCGTTTCCAGTACTATTTAATATTTGATCCTTTTTACCAATATAAGATGGATAATCAAGTTTCATTTCAAAATAACTTAGTGATGGCGTTTTAACTACATTTAAAGTAAATTCTTTCGAAATCACATTATTTGCGCTAAAATTAAAATCAATAGGTTCTTTTGGTTGAAGGAAGGTATATTCGAAAAACCCTGGGGCTATTTGATGTAAATAATAAGTTTCATTGTTATAACTAATACTCGCATTTTCAGGAAATACTTCTCCTTTGGTTTGAACTTTTAAAGTATAGCCTTTATTTTCAATTGCCTGTAATGATTTATTTAAAATAAAAAAAGAAAAAGGGGCTGGCGGCTCATAAGCTGTGTCATAATTTACTACCCGCTTATAACTACTAGAAAAAATATCCTTTTCTCCTAAAAATTGAATCAATAGAAATATAACTACTGGAATGGCAGCATATTTTAAATATTTGGTGTTTTTCTTGAAATTAATAGCGCTTTTAAACGGAATTGGCTGTAATTCGGTTGATTTTTGATCAATACTTGCTAATAACAGTTCAGATTGTCTTTGATTCTGATTTAACTGAATAACATTTAATAACTTATCGCTGACCTCTGGAAAATGATTTCCTATTAATTTGGAAGCCTCTTCGAAACTAATACCTCTTTGAAGGTTAAATAATTTTGATAATGGGAAAGCGATAAACCTTATGAATAATGCAGATTCAACTACAATAAAAAGCCAATAAAGAATTGATCTTCCCAAAGGTTTAAGCCATAGAAAATATTCAATCAATAGGGTAATTAAAAAATACAGCAAGCCAATTGCCAAAAAAAGAATAATTCCTTTAATTAATTCATTGGTATAATATTTTTTTATAAATTGTTCCAGCTTTTGCTGGATAATATTAAAGCTACTCATAGTTTAAAAACTCTTTAATAGAACTTTAAAAATAGCACAAATATTAGTCCGAAACTTAATTTTATGATAGATTTAAAATACTTGGTGGCGTATTCAATTCCTGTATCAGCAATTATTGGATTAAACCTACAAGGATATTGGAGTTTTTTCACCCCTATTTTTGCCTTTGTGTTGATACCTATTCTTGAAATATTATTGCCACTACAGAATAAAAATAATTCAGAAAAAGAAATAGAGGTTAAGTCTAAAAGCTTCTTTTTTGATGTATTGTTATTATTAAACATTCCTTTTGTTTATGGTATTTTAGGGTGGTTTCTGTGGAGTTTACAATTTAATACTTACACCTCATCAGAATTAATTGGCCTTATCTTTTCCGTAGGAATTGTACTTGGGTCTAACGGAATTAATGTCGCACATGAGTTAGGTCATAGAAAAAGTACTTGGCAAAAATTGGCGGGGAAGTTTTTACTACTACCCTCTTTGTATATGCACTTTTATATAGAACATAATTTTGGTCATCATTTAAATGCGGCTACAAAAGAAGACCCCGCAAGTGCGAAATACAATCAAACCGTATATTCTTTTTGGCTTACTTCTATTAGTAGGCAATATTTTAGTGCTTGGAAAATTCAAGGAAATCTTTTAAAATCAAGAGAATCCCGATTTCTCGGGATTTACAACGATATGCTTTGGTATGTAATTTTTCAATCTTTGTATTTAGGCGCTATTTATTACTTTTTAGGACTTCAAATTATGTTGTTCGCTATAATAATTGCGGTTATTGGCATCGTTTTATTAGAATCTATAAATTATATCGAACATTATGGATTGCGACGAAATAAAATCAAAAGTGGCCGTTACGAAAGAGTTGCTGAAATACATTCGTGGAATTCGAACCACATTTTAGGGCGTATTATGCTGTATGAATTAACACGACATAGCGACCACCATTATAAATCACATAAAAAATATCAATTGTTGGATTGCCATGAAACCAGTCCGCAAATGCCCTATGGCTACCCAACATCGCTGGTTTTAGCTTTAGTTCCTCCCTTATGGTTTTCGATTATGAATAAAAGAATTCCTGCTGAAATGAAGGGTTAGGTTTGTATCTTTGCAGCCTTTAATTATGTTTCACCTTTTAAAC
>JBLHIE010000149.1:0-3853 GCA_047614925.1 Arenicella sp. | reverse complement strand
ATTGCAAATTATTGAAAATTTTGCGAATTATCTCCTTTTTAAATCCAATTAAAAAAACTAAATTTGTCGCCAATAATTTTTAGGAAATATGGCAACTTACAAGAAAAAATATAAGGCAGAAGGTAAAAAAGAAGAAGCTCAGCAAGACGAATCTGAATTCGAAACAGCTGGAGTTTTAAACACTTTAGACGAAACTGCTTCAAAGTCAGAAAAATGGATTGAAAAAAACAGCAAACCATTATTCTTTAGTTTAGTGGCGGTTGTTCTTATCTTTTTAGCCTATTTAGGATACACAAAATACATTTCTGAACCAAATGAATTAGAGGCTTCAAATGAGTTGTCTTTTCCAAGAAAATATTATGATCAAGCTTCTACAGCGGCTTCAGGTATCGATTCTTTATTAACTTTAGGTTTGGAAGGTGCAGATGGTAACTACGGTTTCTTAGACATCGCAAAATCTTATAGTGGCACAAGTGCAGGAAATTTAGCAAATTACTATGCAGGTGTTTCTTATTTAGAAATGAAACAATACGGCAAAGCAATTGAATATTTAGAAAAATTTAATTCTGATGATGAAATGTTAGGTCCTATTTCTTTAGGTGCTATAGGGGATGCTTTTGCAGACATTAACCAACCAGAAGAAGCTTTGGAATATTATGTAAAAGCGGCAAATAAAAAAGATAACGAATTTACAACTCCTTTATTTTTATACAAAGCAGGATTAACTGCTATGGATTTAAAGAAATTTGATAAAGCAGTAACACTATTTACTAAAATTAAAGAAAACTATCCAACATCTGACCAAGGTAGAGATGTGGCGAAATTTATAAATGCTGCTAAATACGCGAAATAATAGTTTTTAGTAAAACACTAACAGTTGGCAGTAGCTCACTGAATACTGAATACTAAATACTGAATACTGAATTAAATGGCAACAACAAATTTATCATACTACGATAAAGCAACAATCCCAAATGCGAAGACTTTTCGATTTGGGATTGTTGTTTCTGAATGGAATCCAGAAATTACTAGAAACCTCCAAAAAGGAGCAATTGAAACTTTAATAGCTTGCGGAGCAACGAAAGAAAACATTATCTCTTGGGATGTTCCTGGAAGTTTTGAGCTGGTATATGGTTGTAAAAAAATGATTCAATCTCAGCAGGTTGATGCAATTATTGCTATAGGAAATGTTATTCAAGGAGAGACAAAGCACTTCGATTTTGTTTGCGAAGGCGTTACACAAGGTATTATCGATTTAAATATTAAGCATGATGTTCCTGTAATTTTCTGTGTCTTAACAGACAATACAAAACAACAGTCTTTAGATAGATCTGGCGGTAACCTAGGCAACAAAGGAATCGAATGTGCTGTTGCTGCTGTGAAAATGGCCGCTATAAAAAATATTGACAGGAAGAGCGATAGCATCGGTTTTTAAGATATTTTAAGCAGTAAAAAAATGCTTCCTTTTTCTAAAGCAACAAAATTTTAAAACCTTCTAGGATTTAAGAATACTTTTAACATCATTTTTAGCAAGTTTCCTTTAAATTCTTTAAATTTGAATTGCTTTTGCTTTTAGTATAAAAATTGATTTACCCTGATTATCTTTTCACCAATTATTTCTAAATTATGGGATTTTTAAAACGTACAAATAAGAAATTTGATTATCAACCTCGGTATTACAAAGGAGAGGGAAATCCGTTTAAGATTGAGCACAAACTGGATCAATACAGAACAACCGCAGGAAAAAATAAAGGAATAAAAGGAAAATTTGGCGATGCTTTTGGCGATTTGAAAAAAAAATCTGAAAAGAGAACGACCAAAGCACTACTCATAATAATTACAGTCTTAGTTTTAATTTTTCTCTACATCATAGATTTCGATGTATCTATATTTATACCGAATTAATGGCTGATATCATTCAACTTTTACCAGATCATGTTGCCAATCAAATTGCTGCAGGAGAAGTAGTGCAACGCCCTGCCTCTGTAGTAAAGGAGTTACTAGAGAACGCAATTGATGCTGGTGCTACCAATATAAAATTATTAATTAAAGATGCTGGTAAAACACTTATTCAAGTAATTGATGATGGTAAAGGAATGAGTACAACAGACGCTAGAATGAGTTTTGAGCGTCATGCTACTTCTAAAATTCAGAAAGCGGAAGATTTATTTAATTTAAGTACAAAAGGCTTTAGAGGAGAAGCTTTAGCCTCTATTGCAGCCATTGCACATGTAGAATTAAAAACAAAACCCACAAACGAAGAATTAGGAACCTGTATTAAGATTGAAGGCAGTAAAATAATTTCTCAAGATTTTATTTCAACGGGAAAAGGTACCAGTTTGGCTGTGAAAAACTTGTTTTATAATATCCCTGCAAGAAGAAACTTCTTAAAATCAGATACGGTAGAAACGCGTCATATTATAGATGAATTTCAGCGAGTTGCTCTGGCACACGCAGATATTTCATTTTTATTACATCACAATAACAATGAAGTGTACCACCTTAAAGCAGGAAATCTTCGGCAGCGTATTGTGGCAGTCTTCGGAACGAAGATGAATGAAAAATTAGTTCCTATAGACGAAAAAACAGACATCGTTGCAATTAAAGGTTTTGTAGCAAAACCAGAGTTCTCGAAAAGAAAACGAGGTGAGCAGTTCTTTTTTGTAAATAACAGATTTATAAAAAGCTCCTATCTAAATCATGCTGTTGTAAATGCATTTGATGGTTTGCTAGAGCAAGGTGCACACCCTTCTTATTTCTTATATTTAACGGTTCCTGCGAATACCATAGATATAAATATACACCCAACAAAAACAGAAATAAAGTTTGATAATGAAAAGGCTTTGTACGCAATGTTGCGCGCTACTGTTAAGCATAGTTTAGGGCAATATAATGTTGCACCCGTTTTAGATTTTAACAGAGATTCAGGCTTAGATACACCCTATCATTTTAAATCGAATACTAATTCAGGTTCGGTTCCTAGAATTTCTGTAGACCCAGATTTCAATCCGTTTAAAGAAGAACTACAAAAAGAAATAAACTTTCCGTTTAAAAGAGATAAACAAACTGAAAGCTGGGAATCTTTGTATACCGAAGTGAATTCCACAGATGCACAGCAAAACGAAAGTTTGTTTGAACACCAACAAGAAGAAAAAACGCAAAAAACATTTCAAATTCAACGTAAATACGTGATGTCTTTGATAAAGTCTGGTGTGGTTTTAATCAACCAATCATTAGCACATCAAAGAGTTTTGTATGAACAATTTTTAGAGAGTATTACCGTTAAAGAGGCCAATAGTCAGCAATTATTGTTTCCTGTAAAAATTTCTTTTTCTTCCGCAGAAATTGAAATGATATATACCCTAAAGACAGAACTAGAAAATGCTGGTTTTTCTTTTGATGAATTCACCAAAGAAAGTGTTACTATAAAAGGGATACCTGTTTCAGTTACAGAAAGTAAAATTACTATTATTTTAGAGGAATTATTAAATGATATAAATTTAGAAGTACCAGACGCTAGTTTTAGTCATTTTGATGTGATGGCAAAATCATTCGCAAAAACACTCTCTATAAAAACAGGTACTTTACTTTCAGAAAAAGAACAAGAAAGTTTGGTTAATAATTTATTTTCTTGCAAAGAACCTACAATTTCACCCTTTGGTAAAGCAACTTTTAAAATATTAACCCTAAACCAAATAGATAATTTATTTAATAGTTAATTATGAATAAACTTACAGATGGTATCAAGCACCTTATTATAATAAATGTAATTTTATTTGTAGCACCACAATTGTTGCAATTAGATTTTACCAATATGTTGGCATTGCATTTTCCTGAAAATGAAAATTTTGGA
>JBLHIE010000148.1:0-3875 GCA_047614925.1 Arenicella sp. | reverse complement strand
CGCTCATGATTTTTTATGTCTTTTCTATAGCTATAAACCATGAGCGCTATAAAAGCTAAAATAAAAAAAATCATAAATATAATTCTACCAGTTGTAAAGTAAGCGCTTAAAAACATAGGTCAATTGTTTAGTAAATTGTTGATGAATAGATTTTCTTAAGTTTAGAACTTTCGTAAAGTTTCTATATATTGTCTATTCAAATAAATCAATATTTTATTCTACAAAATTACAAATAAAATGAAGAATGCCATCGTTTTTGGAGCAACTTCTGGAATCGGAAAGTCTTTAACTGAAATTTTAGTAAAAGAAGGATACAGGGTTGCGATTACAGGGAGAAGGTTGCCGCTTTTAGAAGCGCTTAAAAAGGAATTTCCAAATCAAATTTTAATAAAACAAAATGACATTCAAGAGGTTCAAGATGTAGAAAGAATCTTTGGCGAAATTGTAGCAGAATTTGATACGATAGATCTCATAATACAATCTTCTGGTGTTGGTTTTGTAAATCCAAAATTAGAATGGTCTAAAGAAGAACAATCCATACATACAAATGTTTTAGGGGTAACAAAGTTGTATACGTTGGCCTACAATTTATTTAAAAAGCAACAGTTTGGTCATTTGGTAGGTATTACTTCTATTGCGGCTATTCGAGGGAATCGTGCAGCTCCTGTGTATTTTGCTTCTAAAGCATATCAAAAAGCGTATCTAGAAAGCTTGTATATAAAAACCAAATCTATAAAATCGAAAGGTGTTTTTATTACAGAAATTAGACCTGGTTTTGTAGCTACTGCCATGGCTTTAGGAGAAGCTGTCTTCTGGATGGTTCCTTTAGATAAAGCTGCAAATCAAATTTATGATGCCATTAAAAGTAAAAAAAGAGTCGCCTATATTTCTAAAAGATGGAAACTAATTGCTTGGGGTTTAAAATTATCTCCGGCGTGGTTGTTAAAAAAGATGTTGTAATAATTTTTAAAAGATATACATGAAAAATAAAATAAAATCGGTGCATGAATTCCATACAGCTTTTGGTGCTGGTATTAAAAATACACCAACAGCAAGCATTGGTAAGGATAGAAATTTACTTCGTTTTAATTTAATGAAAGAAGAGAATGAAGAATATTTAGAAGCAGCAGAAAACAACGATTTAGTAGAGGTTGCAGACGCTTTAGGAGATATGTTATATATTTTGTGTGGCACTATTATAGAACACGGTATGCAAGATAAAATCGAGGAAGTTTTTAATGAAATTCATCGAAGTAACATGAGTAAATTAGGTGAAGATGGGAAGCCAATTTACAGAGAAGATGGTAAAGTTCTTAAAGGAGCTAATTACTTTAAGCCACATATTAAAGAAATTGTAGAGCCATAACTTTCAATCAAAATGAGCAATATTATTTCGAACATATGCCAATGTTAGCGAAATAATATTGTCTTCATATTTGTAAAATTCGGTATCTACTTCATCCCATAAATCAATATTAGAGTCTTTTTCCATTAAAATTTGTTGCCGTATTTGTAAGTTTTTAGGAACCGGCATTTCAGGGAATAAGTAAATTGCTTTGGTTAAAATATCAACGGTGTTTTCTGCTTTAATTGCATGGTAAGCTTGAAAGACTTCATGAGTATACTGTCCAGAAGAATTAAAAAAGAATTGAATAAAGCCACCATCTGTGACATTTTGCTCTAAAATATCTAAATAAATGAATGTTTTCTCAAATTCATTTAGGTTGCTAAAATCGTCTTTTTCAGTAATTTTCTTCCCAATTATTTCTCCAATTCTATTAATTTTTTTTGCATCATCGTTTACAAGTAAAGCAATTTCTGTAGAGGTCATTTTGTCGTTTTATTTAATTTTATTCAACAGATTTTTTAAAAGCACTTTCTCCTCCAACAATTGGAAGCGTTAATTTGGTTCCTTTTAAATCGATGGTCAATGTGGTTCCTGGTTTTGGTAATAAGGTATACTCGCTATCACTAGAAAATAGCATCAACCCTATTTGTTGTCCTTTTTTAATAATTTGATCATCTGGCTGTAAATCAAAAGTCATCTCATAAAACTTACCAGGTTTTAAAGGTGCACTTTCAGTTAAAGAAGCATGATTTTGTAAATCTGCCCATCCGCGGGTAATGATATTATCTGTGATTTTTGCGCTGCTGTCTTTGTTCCATGGTAAAGAGACTAAATACACAGATAAGTTTACAGCTTTTTTAGAACTTGCCGCTTTTATGGTAATGCTCGTTAACCCAGAAATATGCAGATCTTCTTTTAAAACAGGAGATACATACAGTAAACGGTGGTTTGTGAAATCTGCTTGTACTAATGCTGCTGCAGGAAAAGAGTAATTGTCTACAATTGTTTCTTTTCCTATAGATTTCTTATTCGTCAGAGACAAACTTCCCGCTCCAGGGGCACCAGGAGTTAGATACAAGTGAACAGGTGTTGCTTCCGGATTTGGATACGCTGCATAAGCAGTAGGCTCGCTTCTTTGATCGTCTTCTCTTACAATCCATGCTTTTGCATCTGCTTCAACATTATTTTCTACGCGATGTAAATATCTTGTAAACCATCGGTTCATCATTTTCGTTGGTGGCGGACCACCGTGTCCATTTTGATGATAATACACCTGCGTTGGCAAGCCCATTTCTTTTGCGCGCTCATAAATTCTGAAACTATGCTCTGGCATTACATTCCAATCGTTAAAGCCGTGAGACATTAACAAGGCAGCTTTCATGGGTTTCATTTGGTTTAAATAATCTCTTCCCGCCCAAAAATCGTTATAATCTCCAGAAGCTCTGTCCATTCCGTTAGCCATTTCTGTATCTCTCACAAGCTTGTTATTCCTAGCCCTGTTTTCTTCTTTTCCACTGTGAATAAAATCATACAAAACATCGATGTCTTCTCCTAAATAACCTCCAGGAGATCTCACGAGGCCGTTTGAACGGTAATAATGATAATAAGAAGTATTAGGTGCTACAGGGATAATAGCCTCCAAACCAGCAACACCAGTAGTTGCAGCTGCTAAAGGAATGGTTCCGTTGTAAGAAGTACCTGTCATTCCTACTTTTCCAGTAGACCAAAACGCAGTTACAGTTTCTGAGCCTTCTCTAGAAGAAAAGCCTTTTGCACGTCCGTTTAGCCAATCGATAACAGCTTTTGGTGCTAAAGATTCATTTACTCCACCAACGGTTGGAGATCCGTCTGACAAGCCAGTTCCGGGAGAGGAAGAGTGCACTACAATATACCCTCTAGGAACCCATGTTTTAATTTGCGAATTTGAAATGATAGGGCGTTTTCCTGTTCTTGTAACTTCTGGATGAACAGGGTTTGCCACTGTTTCTCCTAACTCATGTTTTACATTCCAAAATAATTCTCTTCCACCCTTGGCAACTCCAGAATAATACGGACTAGATTCATACACCACAGGTAATTTTAAACCTTCGGTTTCTGTTTGTAAAGGTCTTGTTACAGCTACATGCATTCTGTCTAAATTTCCGTCACCATCGGAATCAAAAGTAGTTTCTACCCATAAATCTGTGCGAATCCATTTGCTATCATCATTAAAAGCGGCTACTATTTGGGCTTCACCTTCTTTAAAAACGGGTGTTGCTTTTTCTTGTGCAGTTGTTTTTATCGAGAAAACAACCAGTAGTAGTAAAAGTATTTTTTTCATGTTTATTTATTTAAGAATAGAAAACTCTATAGAAGAATCTGTAAAAACGGTATGTGTTTGATTTTTAAAGTCTTTTTCGTCTGCTTTGTAAATGTTGTCTACATAGGTTTGTGGATTCAAATCTATTAAAGGAAACCAGGTGCTTTGCACTTGAATTTGCACTTTATGTCCTTTTTTAAAGGTGTGAAAAACATCTTGTAATTTGAT
>JBLHIE010000147.1:0-3895 GCA_047614925.1 Arenicella sp. | reverse complement strand
TTATCAGAAAGATTACACGATAAGGTGCAAGAAAAAACGGCATTACCAGTTGCTTTAGCAATGCGTTATGGAAATCCGTCTATGAAAGAGGGTTTGCAAGAATTGCATGACAAAGGTGTTACAGATGTATTAATCGTTCCTTTATATCCTCAACACGCCATGGCAACAACCGACACAATTTTGGTGTTGGCAGAAGAACTGCGAGAAAAATTTTATCCGCAGATGAAGTTTAAACATATTCCTGCTTTTTACCACAAAAAAGAATATATAAAAGTTTTAGGGGATAGTATCAAAAACTATTTAGAAGGTAAGGAATGGGATAAAATTTTATTTTCTTATCACGGAATTCCAGAAAGACATGTTCGCAAATCTGACGTTACAAAAAGTCATTGTAAACCAAATGATAGTGTAAATTTTGAATGTTGCAAAACAGCTTCACCTGCACATGAATTTTGCTACAAACATCAATGTTATGAAACTACAAGACAAGTGGTAGAATACCTAGATCTAAAGCCAGATCAACACTTTGTTTCGTTTCAATCTAGATTAGCCGGTGACCCATGGTTACAACCTTACACAGATAAAATACTTGAAAAATACCCAAGTGAAGGAATAAAAAAACTAGCAGTTGTTACGCCGGCATTTGTATCTGACTGTTTAGAGACTTTGGAAGAAATTGCCATGGAAGGTAAAGAAGAGTTTTTAAAATTTGGCGGAGAACAGTTTCATGCAATTCCGTGTATTAATGACAATGATGATTGGGTAGACGTTTTGGTTGATTGGATTGAAGAGTAAATAGAATTTTTAGAAGCTATTTCCTGCTTTCCATTGTATCTTTTTTTAAGAAAAATAAAAAAAGGATGCCATTTCAATCAGGGCTAAACTTGTTTGCAAACAAATAGTAAAACGTAAACTATACTTTTAATTTATGGATTTTTTATACGTAAAAGCATTACATATTATTTTTGTGGTTACTTGGTTTGCTGGGTTATTCTATATTCCGAGGCTGTTTATCTATCAAACAGAAGCTGAAACAAAGTTAGAGCCCGCTAAATCTATTTTGCAAACACAGTTTAAGTTAATGAGCAAGCGTTTGTGGTATATTATTACTTGGCCTTCTGCTATTTTAGCAAGTGTGTTTGCTTTTTGGATGTTGTATGAAAATCCGTATTACTTAGAAGAGCCTTGGATGCTGGTAAAGTTAGCTTTTGTTTTAGCTCTGTATTTTTACCATGGTTTTTGTCAGCATATCTATAAAAACTTACAAAAAGACATTATAAAGTACTCTACTTTTCGACTCCGAATTTTTAATGAAATCTCTACAATCATTCTTTTTGCAGTGGTGTTTTTAGTCACATTAAAAAGTGCTATTAATTGGATCTGGGGTGTTGTAGGAATTATTCTTTTTGGAATCTTAATGATGTTAGGAATAAAATTATACAAAAGAATTCGAGAGAAAAAATCTTGGGAAAAAGCAGAAAAAGAGGTTTTAGAAAAATAAAATAACTTTTTTAGTTTTTTATTTTTTTGGTTTTTTAGTTTATCTTACACACCACTTTAAAACTAAAATGTTATGAAAAAAATCATCCTTTTACTTATTACTATTGTAAGTTTATCCTCTTGTTCATCTAACGATGACGATAATCCTTCTTTAAATGCCATTATTGGGAATTGGCAATTAAAATCCATGACTGAAAATGGAGAAGAAAGATCCAATGATTGCTCTAGAAAAAATACAGTAACTTTTTTAGAAAATGGAAACGGTTCTCAAATTAGTTATGATGAAAATTATGATGGCAATGGAAATGCTACTTGTAAAAATGAAGATAATGGAACTTTTACTTGGGAAAATTTAACTGGTTCAATTTATAAAATTATCGAAGATGGAGAAATTACAGAAGTTCAAATCACCTTTTCTCAAGATAAATCGACCTTTAGTATTGAAATGTCAGAAACATTTAATGACGTAGTTTATTCCTTAATCTTAACATACAAGAAGATTTAATTATCCTTAAAAGCTCATTTTTAAAATGGGCTTTTTTTACGCTCTTAAAGATTGAGTAAAAGGAATTCTATTCACAATACTTCTCCCCAAAGTAACTTCATCTGCATACTCTAATTCATCACCCACAGAAATTCCGCGTGCTATCGTAGAAGTAATAACATCGAATTTTTCTATTTGTTTAAAAATATAAAAATTGGTAGTATCTCCTTCCATTGTAGAACTTAAAGCAAAAATAAGTTCTTTAATCTCTCCGTTTCCTACTTTATGAACTAGGGAATCTATCTTTAACTCTTGCGGCCCAATACCTTCAATAGGAGAAATCTTCCCTCCTAAAACATGGTACAAACCTTTAAATTGAGACGTACTTTCAATTGCCATTACGTCTCTAATATCTTCTACCACACAAACAATTTCTGAACTTCTTCTGGGGTTCTGGCAAATATCACACAATAAAGTATCAGAGATATTATGACATTTCTCGCAAGTCTTTACATCATTTCTTAAATGCAACAAGGCCTCAGACAAATACTTCGTATTATCTGAAGGTTGCTTTAATAAATGCAACACCAAACGCAATGCTGTTCGTTTTCCAATTCCTGGCAAACGCGAAACTTCGTTCACAGCATTTTCTAATAATTTCGATGAAAAATCCATAACTGTAAAACTACGAATTTGTAATTAATTACGGATTATAAATTACGAATTACGACCATGAAAAACGTGTTTAATTTTCAACATCTAATTATATATACCTAATGAATTGTCTATATTCGTAATTTTTAATTAAAAATTCGTAATTCATCTATGAAACCAGCATACATCATCTTATTAATTGTTGCCTATTTCTCTGTTTTAATATTAATTTCTTATCTCACAGGAAAATCTGCAGACAACAAAACATTCTTTAAAGCCAACAATTCTTCCCCCTGGTATTTAGTAGCTTTTGGTATGATTGGTGCTTCCCTTTCTGGTGTTACATTTATCTCTGTTCCTGGTTGGGTTGAAGGCCAAAACATGAGTTATTTCCAAATGGTTTTAGGGTATGTTGTTGGATATGCAATAATAGGATTGGTCTTACTTCCGCTTTATTATCGATTGAATTTAACATCAATTTACACGTATTTAGATGATAGATTTGGAAAATATTCGTACAAAACTGGCGCCTCTTTTTTCTTATTATCTAGAACTATTGGTGCCGCATTTCGATTGTTCTTAGTGGCAAATGTGTTGCAAATTATATTATTTGATGCCTACGGAATTCCTTTTTGGGTAACGGTTTCCATCACTATTTTATTAATTTGGTTGTATACTTTTAAAGGTGGTATAAAGACAATTGTTTGGACAGATACACTGCAAACTTTATTTATGTTGATTGCTGTGGGTGTTTGTATTTATACCATTTCCGATGAAATGGAAATTAGTAATATATTTTCTTACGTTGCAGACAACGATTTGTCCAAAACCTTCTTCTTTGAAGATGTAAATGCAGGTAATTATTTCTGGAAACGTTTTCTAGCTGGAGCTTTTGTAGCTATTGTAATGACTGGTTTGGACCAAGATATGATGCAAAAAAACCTTACCTGTAGAAATTTAAAAGATGCACAAAAAAATATGTTTTGGTTTACCATTGTTTTGGTAATTGTCAATTTTTTCTTTTTAGCCTTAGGAGTTTTATTAACAGATTATGCACAACAAAACGGCATTGACGCACATAAAGACGAGTTATTTCCAATAATAGCAACCAAAGGAAACTTAGGACTGGCAACTGCAATTTTCTTTTTATTAGGTTTAATTGCTGCGGCATACTCTAGTGCAGATTCTGCCTTAACCTCTTTAACAACTTCTTTTAGTATTGATATTTTAGAGATTGACAAACAGGAGGATAAAAAG
>JBLHIE010000146.1:0-3903 GCA_047614925.1 Arenicella sp. | reverse complement strand
TCCCATGTCTCCATTGATTTGTTCAACTGCTTTGGCAACTTCTGTTGCTGGAGCGTCTTGTAATAATGTTAAGAATAAACTCATGTGTGTTGTTTTTGATTAATATTTTCTTTTGAAAACCTACGAAGTCTATGCTTCGCAGGTTGTCTTACTTTCTTTTTCAATATATTTTTAGAAAGAGTATACTGCAGCAATTGTTAATGCAGATACACTTTTTTCTGTAGGAAAAGCTTCAATAATAAAATCATCTGAATTGTCAAATCTTAAATCGGTAATCAATTTTAAGTTTTCAGTTAATGAAGTGTTCGCAGTTAAAGTAAAGGCAGTAACACTTGTGTCTCCTGCTCCAGAAGTATACGTGAAAAATTCTGGTCTAAAACCTAAAGCGAAACTGTCTGAAAAAGTGTTTTGTAAATACAAAGCAGCACCTTGATAACCAGCGTCAGCATCAGAAGAGTTAGAGTAAGCAGCATTTATACCTACAAAGAAAGAATCAGATAAATCAAATCCTCCAGTATAATCTACAAAAATATTATCAGTAATACCACTTCCGTCAACACCTCCATAAATGAAGTTTAAGAATTGGCCTTTGTAACCAACTTGTGCACCAAATTGCATTTCACCACCAACATTTCCATCGGCACTTGATATAGCGTGAGAATTTGTTAAAGCCAACATAAAAGATAAATCTTCAGATGCAGTATAATCCATCTTAATACCAGTGTGAGAAAAAGGACCTGCGTTAAATAAATAAGAGACAGTGTAGTTAAAGTTGGCTGCAGGAGAAATTACTTCATACCCTAAAAAAGTATTAAACTGACCTGCAGTAAAAGTTACTTTGTCACTTACATTGTAGTAAGCATACAATTGGTTGATTGCTCCAGCTAAATTTGCGTCATCAGCTTTCGGACCAAAAGCAATGTCAGCTACAACTCCAGCTTTACCTTTTTCGTAAGCAAATACTGTATTTGCAAAACCTAATCCAAATCCATTTGCGTTTTCTGGACTTGCAATTAATATTCCAGGAGTTCCTGAGCCTTCTACGAAATTAGCAGTACCATATACGTCTACGGTTCCACTTAAAGTAAACGTTCCTTTTTCTTCTTCCTGCGCTGTCGCAATGAAACTCACTGCTAATAAAGCTGTAAAAATAATTTTTTTCATAATGTTGTTCTTTTCGTTTTAATTAGTTTGTTGTGTTGTTCGTTGCGTCAAATGTAGATATTAAATTTAAATATTTAAGGGGGTGTGTTTTCGAAAACGATGTAATTTAATAATACACCCTCAAAAAAAGGGGGGTTAAATTGAGAAAAGTATATTTTAAGCTTTTTGAAAGATGAAAAATGTGAGGTTCATAAAAAAGAGAACTATAATTTTGGGATATTCATAAAAATGCATGTTTTGTAAAAAAATATGTAATTATTGTACTTTTGCACCTATGAAATATTCATTTTCTTATATAATTTGCTTAGAATTCTTAGGTTTTCGCTTTTCTGGCTGGCAAAAACAGACAAATGCAAAAACATTACATGATATGGTAGATAAATCTTTGTCTTATGTTTTTGAAGACACACGCTATAAAACGATCGGTGTAGGCAGAACCGATGCTAAGGTTTCAGCAAATTCTTACTATTTACAGTTGTTTAGAGATACTGAAATTGATGAAGTTGTTTTTTTAAAGTCTCTTAATTCTAATTTTTCTCCTGATTTTAGAGCGATTTCAGTACAGAAAGTAGCAACTAGTTTTAATATAATTCAAGTTGCTAAGACGAAAGAGTATCATTATTACTTTTCTTTTGGTGAAAAGAACCATCCTTTTGCTGCGCCTTTTATGGTAAATATTGATGAAGTTTTGAATATCGAAATGATGATAAAGGCTGCAAAGCTATTTGAAGGTGAGCACTATTTTCATAAATATTGCACCAAGCCAAGTGCGCAGACTATTTTTAAAAGAACCATAGATACTTGTGAAATAATAGAGAACGATGTCTTGAAAGCAAATTTTTTTCCTGAAACGTCTTTTATCTTAAAGGTAAAAGGAGCAGGTTTTCTGCGCTATCAAATACGTCTAATGATGGCAACTTTGTTTGAAGTTGGCAAGGGTAATTTAGATTTAGAATTTATTGAAGCTTCGTTAAAAGAGGACAATGACAGACTGTTTTTAAGAAACATAGCACCATCTTCTGGTTTGCAATTGTATGATATTCAATTAGAGCTGTAATTTTCAAATAGGTTTGCGTGAGCGATAGAAATGGCATCCTTTTTAAAAGCGAATACATACCCATTTTTACGAGGAAGAATGACGAAGTAAGCTCGTTTTATGATGATAGATCGCCACAGCAGGTAGGAAAAGCTTGATTTGCAATGACAGTTTTAAAAAGATATAATGGATAGCGCGGTTTTTATTTTTTTAAAAATACGCCCAAAAAAAACCCACCTTATCATAAGATGGATTTTTAAATACTATATAATGTGTAATTTATCCTTTGATAAGGCTTCTAGAAATTACAATTTTCTGAATTTCAGAAGTTCCTTCATAGATCTGTGTAATTTTAGCATCTCTCATTAAGCGCTCTACGTGGTAATCTTTTACGAAACCATTTCCTCCATGAATTTGAACAGCTTCTACTGTTTGTTCCATCGCTACCTTACTTGCGTATAGTTTTGCCATTGCAGAAGACATGTCGTAATTATTGCCTTGATCTTTGTCCCAAGCAGCTTTCATAACTAACATTCTTGCAGCTTCAATTTCCGTGTACATGTCTGCCAATTTAAACGCAATAGCTTGATGATTGCAAATCTCTGTTCCAAAAGCTTTGCGTTCTTTAGAATATTTTAACGCCAATTCATAACCACCCGCAGCAATTCCTAAAGCCTGCGCAGCAATGCCAATTCTACCTCCAGAAAGTGTTTTCATGGCGAATGTAAATCCGAAACCATCTGCACCAATTCTGTTTTCTTTTGGCACCTTCACATCGTTAAATTGTAAGGTATGTGTGTCTGAACCACGAATGCCTAATTTATCTTCTTTTGGACCTACGTGAAAACCTTCGGCTCCTTTTTCTATGATAAAAGCATTGATTCCTTTATGGCCTTTTTCTCGATCTGTTTGTGCAATTACCAAATAAACATCTGCGCGTCCACCACTGGTAATCCAGTTTTTTGTGCCATTAATTAAGTAGTGGTCTCCTTTATCTTCTGCCGTTGTTGCTTGTGAGGTAGCATCAGAACCCGCTTCAGGTTCGCTTAAACAGAAAGCACCTACAAATTCTCCTGTAGCTAATTTTGCTAAGTATTTTTCTTTTTGAATTTCAGAAGCATAGGTTTCTAAACCGTAACAAACCAAAGAATTGTTTACAGAAACAATTACAGAAGCAGAAGCATCTATTTTAGAAAGCTCTTCCATAATTAACACGTAAGAAATAGCGTCCATTCCACTTCCTCCGTATTTTGGATCTACCATAATTCCCATAAAGCCAAGATCTCCCATTTTTCTAACAAGCTCTTGCGGAAACTCCTGCTTATTATCTCTTTCAATAACTCCTGGTAATAATTCTGTTTGTGCAAAATCTCTTGCAGCATCACGAATCATGATGTGTTCTTCTGTTAAACTAAAATCCATTTTATATTTTTATTCGTTATATTCGAGTGCAAAGATATCGATTTCGTAACTTATTTTCCAAAGACATTTGTTAATTTTACCAATATGGATAAAAATGAAATTTTCGCAATTGGTTTAATGTCTGGAACTTCGCTAGACGGTATCGATTTGGTGTATGTAAAGTTCTTAAAAGAGGACGGCCGTTTTTTTGAAATCTTACATGCTGAAACAGTTGGTTATGCCAAAGAATGGAAACAATTGCTGCAGAACGCCATTCATTTTTCTTCGGAAGAATTATTGAA
>JBLHIE010000145.1:0-3937 GCA_047614925.1 Arenicella sp. | reverse complement strand
TTTATCATTCTGTAGCTGTTCTGCACATGTACATTGTCATCTCCCGTTCCGTGCACTAATAAATAATTCCCTTTTAATTTCTCTGCATAATTTACAGGAGAATTGTCATCATAACCTTCAGGGTTTTCTTGCGGAGTTCTTAAAAAACGTTCTGTATAGACAGTGTCATAAAAACGCCAAGAAGTTACAGGTGCCACGGCAATTGCGGTGGTAAAGATATCGCTTCCTTTTAAAAGTGAATTTGTACTCATATGTCCGCCAAAAGACCAACCCCAAATACCAATATTATCTTCATCTATATAAGAGCGCTCTGCTAATTTTTTTGCAGCAGCTATTTGATCTTCCGTTTCATATTTCACGAGGTTTAGATAGGTTGCTTTCTTGAAATCGTTTCCTTTAAAGCCAGTTCCTCGTCCGTCTACACAAACTACAATCATGCCTTTTTGTGCCAACATGTTGTGCCAGTAATCATTGCTAGCATTCCATTTATTTGCAACTTGCTGAGATCCTGGGCCAGAATATTGAAATAGCAATACGGGGTATTTTTTAGTGGCATCAAAATCTGTAGGTTTTAACATCCACATATTTAATTCATTGCCATTAATAGCGATGGTAGAGAATTCTTTCTCGCTCATTCTATATTTAGAAATTCCTTCTTTTAAAGCTGCATTGTCTTTTATTACTTTCAGCATCTTACCTTCCGCAGTGTATAAAGAATAAACTGGAGGAATTTCTGAAGTAGAAAAGGTATTGATAAAGTAATTTAGGTTTCTACTAAAAGAAGCGGTGCTTGTCCCTTTAGCGTTGCTTAATAATTTTTTATTATTGCCATCTATACCAATAGAATAGACACCTCTATTTATAGAACCATTTTCTACGGATTGATAATAAATAGTTTTCTTATCGGTATTGTACCCATAATAATTGGTTACTTCCCAATTTCCTTTGGTAATTTGATTGATCAATTTTCCTGAGAAATCATAGTGATACATATGATTGAAGCCATCTGTTTCACTAGACCAAATAAAACTATTATCAGCTAAGAAAGTAAGGTTATCTGTAACATCAACATAGGCTTTGTCTGTTTCATTCAGTAAAACGGTTGTATTATTTTCAGAAGCAGCAACTTTATGAAGCTTTAGATTGTTTTGATGCCGATTCAAAGTAGTGGCTACTAAAACATTCGCATCATGAGACCATTTAATTCGAGGAATGTACTCATACGCTCCTAAATTGATGTTTTTGGTTTCTTGGGAAGAAAGTACATACAGGTGTAACGTTACCACTGCATTTTTTTCTCCTGCTTTTGGATATTTAAAAACTTGCTGTTTTGGGTAATTACCATTTCCAACGAGATCCATATAAAAAGTAGGAACTTCGCTTTCATCAAAACGTAAAAAAGCCAAATAGTTACTATTTTTACTCCATTTAAAGGCACTTACAAAACCAAATTCTTCTTCATATACCCAATCTGTAATTCCGTTGATTACTTCGTTAAATTTACCATCTTTGGTTACTTGAGTAACCGCGTTTCCGTTGCTTAAGTTTAAAATATAAATATTATTACTTTTAGCATAGGCTATTTTTTTACTGTCTGGAGAAAAATGAGGCTCTTGAATACCTTCTCCTATTAAGGTAAGTTTTTTAGAAGCAATGTGGTAGTAATAAAAAGTACCAGTGTAAGAGCGTCTGTATATTTTTTTGAAGTTGGTTCCTAAAATTAGCGAAGATTCGGATTCGTTAAAGGTGTAGGAAGAAAAATTATTTAAACCTTCTAAATTTTTGCTATCTACAATGGTTTCAACTTTTTCTAAGGTTTTATAACTGTATTTATCTACGGTAGTATTTCCGAAAGTACCGTTATTTAATAAGGAATAAAAGTCTCCATTCATTGCATTTAAGGCATTCATTCTTTCTGGAGAAAAAGTGCCGTCCCAAATTTCGTTTAATGTAATCTCCTTTAATTCTGAAGTATAATTGGTAACTGTTGTATTTATTTTGCAACTTGTAAATAAAATAATAGTTGCTAAAATGAAGATTCTTTTCATTAATTGCGTCGTTTTTAATAAAGGTTCGTCAAGTTTACGTAAAAATTCGCAAAAAAACATTCAAAAATAAGCGACAATTTAAAAAATTTACAATTTAGGAGCCCTTTTTAAGTTAAAAGGAATACTGGTAATAAAATAAAGTCTTGATAAATGAATATTTATCAAGACTTTTAGGGATGTAAGCGTAAAGAGTTATTTCTTTTTACTTTCTTCATCTCCAATAATCAACGGAGTTTTACCATCAGTTATTATGGTTTTGGCATTCTCAGATTTTGCCAATTCCTTAAAAGCTTCAATTGCTTTTAATTTTAAAACTTCAGGAGTTAAACCCTCTGCAATAATTAACTGTGCATCTCTTTCTCCTTTTGCATTGATAATTTTTCTTTCTGCTTCTAGTGTTTCTTGTTGTAAAACAAACTTCAAACGCATTGCATCTTGCTCTGCTTGCAGTTTTCTTTCGATAGAACTTGCCAAACCACTAGGTAGTTGAATTCTTTTCATTAGTACTGCTATTAAATCAATCCCATCTGCTTGTTTTTCAAGATTTATTTTCATCTTTGCTAAGATTTCACGCTCAATATCTGCTCTCATTCCAGAATGCATGTCTTTGGCGAAAAATTTTGCACAAACATCTGAGGCTGCAGATCTAAAAACACTTGTAATTACAGATTCATAACTTTGACCTAGATTCTCTAAAACCGAAGCTACTTTATTTGCTTCTAGTCTGTATAAAATAGAAATTTCAGAATTTACGCTTAGACCTTCTTTACTAGGCAAGCTTAGTATCAATTTTATATTACTAGTTTTCGTAGATTCTTTAATAACTCTACTTATGAAAGGGTTGTATATCACAGTTCCTTGTGTTTTTACTTCTTTAGAAAATTTCCCTAAAGTTTGTTTAATTCCTACCTCCCCTGGTCTTACGACTGCGCAACTAGAACAAAAAAGTCCTATAGTGATAATTGCAATGCTTGTATTTCTCATAATTTTTTAGTTTTTAATGTGTTTTTATAACATAATAAATTTACGCTATAAATCCTTTTTTTTGAACAATTAAGAATTAGACTTTTTTATGAATATTATCAATAAATGTTATGGTTAATTGTGTATTTGTTAATTTTTGTTAAATAAATAAGAGATATTATGTTTTATTGTTAGTAAACTGTTAAATAGTTGGGTTATCTGTAAAATATGAAAAATCGAGGCCTTGTTTCAGATAATAAAAAAGACTTTTTTAAGAATCTTTTAACTAATTTCATAGATTCAACTATCTTTGTTTTAAAGCGTATTTAAAGAATATAATGAGAAAGAGGATTTCGGGTTTTTCTAAGTTTACAAAAGAGGAAAAAATTAATTGGTTGGCAGAAAACTGTTTTAAGAACAGTTCTAAGGCAATTGCTACTATAAAGCAATATTGGAACGAGGATGAAAAGCTGCAACAATTGCATGATGACTTTATAGAAAACACCATTTCTAATTTCTATTTACCAATGGGTGTTGCGCCAAACTTTTTAATAAATGGTAAAGAATACGCTTTACCAATGGTTACAGAAGAAAGTTCTGTGGTGGCAGCGGCCGCTTTAGTTGCTAAATTCTGGAGTACAAAAGGTGGTTTTAAAACAACTGTTTTGGGAACTACTAAAATAGGGCAAGTACACTTTATGTTTGGGGGCAATAAGGCCGATTTAGAAAAGCACTTCAATAAAAATAAAAGCATATTATACACTGCAACGGCTTTCATTACTAAAAATATGGAAAAACGTGGTGGTGGAATTTTAGACATACAATTGGTTGATAAAACCGATACATTAGAAAATTACTACCAATTGCACATCACCTTCGAAACGAAAGACTCTATGGGTGCCAACTTTATAAACTCTTGTTTAGAG
>JBLHIE010000144.1:0-3950 GCA_047614925.1 Arenicella sp. | reverse complement strand
GCCTCACTTGGATCTTTATCTGCAATTGCCATAAATAACAATTCTCTTAATTCTTTTAAATCACTTACTTCATTATTCGCAAAATCAAACCTTTCTAAAAGGACTTTAAAATCTTCTGCATTCCAGGAGTCAGGAAGTTCATTAACTGTAGAAATTTTATGTATTTTTATGGCGTATTTCATTTTTTTATTTCATTTTTGAATTAAGAGATAAAGTACGTTTTTTCAACTTTAAAAACAAATTTTTTCAGAGATATATTATGACGGTAGAGGAAAAAATACAGCAGCTTCGAGACGAGTTAAATAACCACAATTACAACTATTATGTATTGGATAGTGCTACAGTTTCGGATTTTGATTTCGACATAAAATTAAAAGAATTAGAAAAGTTAGAGAAAGAGCATCCTGCTTTTTTTAACTCAAATTCACCATCACAAAGAGTAGGAGGAGGAATTACCAAGAATTTTAATACTCTTGTTCATAAAAACAGGATGTATTCTTTAGACAATTCGTATTCAAAAGAAGATTTATTTGATTGGGAAAAAAGAGTTGAAAAAGTTTTAGGCACCAAAGATCTAGAATTTACTTGCGAGTTGAAATTTGATGGAGCTTCTATTAATTTAACTTATGAAAATGGTCAGTTTATAAAAGCAGTTACTCGTGGAGACGGTTTTCAGGGAGATGAAGTAACCAATAATATAAAAACTATTCGTTCCATTCCGTTGTCCATAAAAAAAGATTTTATTTTAAATTTTGAAATGCGTGGAGAAATCGTTTTGCCAATAGATGGTTTTAATAAAATGAATAAAGAGCGCGTTGTAAATGGAGAGGAAGAATACAGAAACCCTAGAAATACAGCAAGTGGAAGTTTAAAATTACAAGACAGCGCAGAGGTTGCAAAAAGACCTTTGGATTGTTTATTGTACCAAGTAGTAACGGAAGAAAGAAAATACAATACTCATTTCGAAAGTTTAGAAACTGCAAGAAAAGTAGGTTTTAAGGTTCCTAAAACAATTACGCTAGCAAAATCAATTGATGAAGTTTTCGATTTTGTAAATTATTGGGATGTAAACAGACACGATTTACCTTACGAGACAGACGGAATTGTAATAAAAGTAAATAATTTACAACAGCAAGAAGAGTTGGGGTATACTGCAAAGGCGCCAAGATGGGCAATTGCATATAAGTTTAAGGCAGCACAAGTTGCTACAGTGTTAAATGAAATTACTTACCAAGTGGGTAGAACTGGTGCAATTACACCCGTTGCAAATTTAGACCCAATTCAATTGGCAGGAACCACGGTAAAGCGCGCTTCTTTGCACAATGCAGATCAAATTGAAAGGTTAGATATTAGAGAAAAAGACACGGTATTTGTAGAAAAAGGTGGGGAAATAATTCCAAAAATCATAGCAGTAGACTTCACCAAACGACCAAATAACTCAGCACCAACAATATATGCAGTAAATTGTCCGGAATGCCATACTGTATTGGTAAGAACAGCAGGAGATGCAAAACATTACTGTCCGAATGAATTTGGCTGTGCACCGCAAATAACAGGAAGAATTCAGCATTATATTTCTAGAAAAGCAATGGACATTGACGGATTGGGTGGAGAAACGGTAGATTTGTTGCGCAAAGAGGGTTTAATTCAGAATTATGCAGATTTATACGATTTAAAAGTAGCACAGATAATTCCGTTAGAAAGAATGGCAGAAAAATCTGCTCAAAATATAATTTCTGGAATCGAAAAATCAAAGGTAATTCCGTTTGAAAAAGTGTTGTTCGCACTCGGAATTCGTTTTGTGGGTGAAACGGTGGCTAAAAAACTAGCGAAATATTTCAAATCGATTGATAATATAATGACAGCAACTTTCGAGGAGTTGATTAAGGCCGACGAAATTGGAGATAGAATTGCGCAGAGTATCATTGATTTTTCATCAGACTTGGGAAACATTCAATTAATAAACCGATTAAAAGGTTATGGATTGCAATTAGAAGTATCTGCTGAAATTTTAGAAAATCAAACAAACAGACTAGAAGGACAGGTTTTTGTGGTTTCTGGTGTTTTTTATCAAATGTCAAGAAACGAACTCAAAAAAGCAATAGAAGATAATGGAGGTAAAGTAAGTTCATCCATTTCCAAGAAAACAAGTTTTATAGTTGCTGGTGACAATATGGGACCAAGTAAACTAACAAAAGCACAAGATTTAGGGGTTGTAATTATTTCAGAACAAGATTTTATAGCTAAAATTAGTTAAATAAATATTGAAGTAATTTAAAGGACCTGTTCAGTAAAATAAACAAAAGTTGAAAAAATTCTTATACATATATATAGTATCATTTTCGATACTTTCTTTTTCACAAGAGAGAGACTTCGATTTATTACCTAAAAACATAGATGAATATATTTTTGTAAAACCAGGAGATTCTTTGGTGATACAATTAAAAGAGATTACACTATTACCAGAGCCTAAATTTACATCTAAAGAAGATATTCGTTATTATTTATGGTTTCGAAAGAAAGTATATAAGGTATACCCTATTGCAAAATTAGCTTCAGAAAGATTAGATACTTTAAATGCAAGGTTAGAAAGAATAGACTCTAAAAGAAAACGGAGGCAGTATACAAAACTAGTTCAGAATTATATTGAAGGTGAATTTACAGCTCAAATTAAAAAATTGACCACTACAGAAGGCCGCATTCTTATTAAACTAATCCATCGTCAAACAGGTAAAACAGCTTTTGATAATATAAAAGGACTAAGAAGTGGCTGGAAAGCATTTTGGTACAATACCACGGCCAATATTTTTAAACTCTCTTTAAAATCAGAGTACCATCCAGAAAACACAAACGAAGACTTCTTGATAGAAGATGCACTTCAGCGTGCTTTTCAATTAGGGAAGCTTCAAGTGCAAGAATCAAAATTAAATTTTGATTTTATCCAAGTGATAGCTACAAAAAAAGCAAGAATAAATGTAGAAAAATACAAATTGATGTTTGATAAGATGAGAAAGAAAAAGAAGCGGCAGAAAAAAAAATGATTTTTTGATGCGCTGGTTAAAAAATAAACACAGTATTACGGTCTGTTTTTAATAAGTTTTGAAGTTTAGTGTACCTGTCTGTTTTTGTTTTAGAATATTAATGAGGTTATTTCTTTTAAAACTCGAATTTTTAAGAAGAAAACTTAAAATAATAAGATCTATATTTTAGTAATGACTATTTTTTAAAATTATATTTCTAATCTTTTTTAGATTATTAGAACTTTTTTTTCTCACTTTAGGCAGAAATAAATTTTTTAAAAAAGTCAAAGAGTATAATTAATGAACAATATAGAGAATTAGAATATTAGTGTTTTACTTTGTTTACATATTTTTGAGTACATTTTTTCAATTTTCTCTGAGGTTTAAATTCATTAAAATCTAAAAGAAATGACTTCTCACTTTACAATTTAAAACCAAAACATCTCGACTTTGTAATGACCCCTAAAAAAAGTCAATTTTAACCTTTATGTAAAGTACCCGTTTTCAGTAGATTAAATTTTTTTGTATAAACAATAAGAAAAAAGCAAAACAAAATACTTGCGTATATAGAAATGTGTTGTATGTTTGCACCCGCTAACAGAAAGGAAAGTATGTTAGTTTCGTTCATTGAGATTTTTTTTAGTTGTTTATATACTTATAGGGTTTATATTTAGTTTGTTTTTTTTAAGAAAAAAATAAGTTGAAATTTATTTAAATTATCTTTAGGTTTATAACCTTAAAACTTTGTATGTTTGCAGTCCGATTTTTTCGGCAAATAAGTTCAGATTTTAAGGCAAAGAAAAAGTTCAAAAATATTTAATTTTTTTCTTGTTAGATTGCAAATAAGTTTTATATTTGCACCCGCTAAGAGATATAGCAAATTAGTTCAGGGATATTTTGGTAAAGGGTTTTGAGAGAGGCTCACTAGTT
>JBLHIE010000143.1:0-3955 GCA_047614925.1 Arenicella sp. | reverse complement strand
TATATTTGGCACCCTAAATTAAATGTATATTTTGTTGCCGCAGGAGAAACAATGAAATCGGGCTTGTTGCCTAAATTATTCGCCTATGCGGGTTCTGTTTCTATAGATAGAACTTGGCGAAGCGATGGAAAGAATGTAAACCGACAAGTAAAAAATTCTGATATTTCTAATATTGGTAAAGCCATTAAAGATGGATGGGTAATTACATTTCCACAGGGCACAACCACACCTTTTAAACCGATTAGAAGAGGAACGGCGCACATTATAAAAACCTGTAAACCGGTCGTAGTACCTATTGTTATAGATGGTTTTAGACGTTCTTTTGATAAAAAAGGTCTGAGTATTAAAAAGAGAAATGTATTGCAAACTATGGTTATTAAAGAACCATTAGAAATCGATTACGAGAATGAAGAAATCTCTAAAATTGTTACCAAAATCGAGTTTGCAATTGAGCAACATCCATCTTTTTTAAAAGTACTAACCCCAAAGCAGGCAGAAGATTTTACGAATGAGGAAGAAGCGTTAAATAAAAAAAGAGAATTTTGGAGTTCTTAACTCACTTTTAAAATAGCTTCTATTTCTTGAATTTCCTTTCCTGAAAACACAATGTTTTCAATTGCTTTTACACTGTCTGTAATTTGTGATGTTTTACTAGCTCCAATTAAAACAGAGGTTATTCTTTTCTCTTTTAAAATCCAAGAAATTGCCATTTGTGCTAAACTTTGATTTCTGCTTTCTGCAACTTTGTGTAAGGCCTTAATTTTGGGAAGCATTTCTAGCACTTGATTTGTATGTAAAAACGGACTATCCTTAACCGCTCTTGAGTCTTTAGGTAAACCTTTAATATATTTATCTGTTAACATTCCCTGGGCCAAGGGTGAAAAACAAATAGCTCCAACTCCAGAATTTCCTAACAGATCTAATAATCCGTCTTCAATCCATCTATCAAATAAGTTATAGTTTGGTTGATGTATTAAGCAAGGAGTTCCTAAATCCTTTAATATTTTAAAAGCTTTTGCTGCTTCTTCAGGTCTGTAATTAGAAATACCAACATACAAGGCTTTTCCTTGTCTTACCATTAAATCTAAAGTACCCATCGTTTCTTCTAATGGAGTATCTGGATCTGGTCTGTGATGATAAAAAATATCTACATAATCTAAGTCCATTCTGCGTAAACTTTGATCTAAACTAGCCACTAAGAATTTCTTAGAACCTAAATCTCCGTATGGTCCTGGCCACATTCCGTATCCTGCTTTTGTAGAGATAATAAGTTCATCTCTATATGAACTAAAATCCTTTTTTAATATTTTACCAAAATTTCTTTCTGCAGAACCAGGTGCTGGCCCGTAATTATTGGCCAAATCAAAATGAGTAATTCCATTATCAAAAGCACACTTCAATAAATTTCTAGCGTTTTTAAAATTATCATCATCACCAAAGTTATGCCATAATCCTAGAGAAAGTTCAGGAAGTAACAAACCACTATTACCTGTTTTTCTGTAATTCATTTTCTCATAGCGATTCTCATCTGCTACATACTTATTATTTTTACTCATAATTTTGATATGCTTTTTTTAAATCCTAAAGCGGCTATTAAACCAATAATAGGAATCAGCGTAAATATTGTAAATAAATGTTGATATTCTGTAAGTGATGGTTTTTCTCCTAACATATACCCAATAAACAACGACATGAAAATATCTGGTGTAAAACCAATTACAGATATAATTCCAACTAACGTTCCTGTCATTTGAATGGGTGTTTTGGTCTCTTCAATAATAGCAAAATACAACCCTCTTAAAGAGTAAGTTCCCAAAGCCATAAAGATAAATATTATAAATGATAAAAATACTGGTTTTGCATTAAAAAACCCGAAACCTAAAATTGCTGAGGCAAATATCAATACAGAAAAGCTAGGGACAATAATTTTTGAAGGAAGGTATTTATCTGCGATCCAGCCAATAGAAATTGCTGCAATAGGTCTCAAATACTGAATAAAAACAGCAAAATAAGTTGCTTCCTCTAAAGAATAATTCCAAACATCTTTTGCATAGGTGCCATAAACTCCGGTTAGTTTATAGGAACAATAGGCACAAAAAATAATGATGGAGTGAAAAATCACTTTCTTTTGTTTCATCAAAGAAAAAGCTTTTTTAAAATTGAATTGAAACTCTTTTTCCGTTTCAAATTTTTCAAGCTCTTTTGGAAGTGTTTTCCATACAAATAAAGCGACTAAAAAGACAACAGCAGTAATTGTTCCGATAATGTATTGTAGGGTTTCTACCTTATTATTAAAGGTAACTTCTACATCTTTTTCTGGGAAAAAATAGGTTAATATGGATGCTCCAAATAAAGCAATAGAGGCTGCAAAAAAACCTCTTCCACCATCCAATAATCCAAAAGAAAGGCCTTGATTGTGTTTGTTTCCCCACTGCCTTGTTGCTTTTATTAAGGATGCCCAAAAAAGTAAGATGGTAGAAACTCCCCAAAAAGCATACAAGATTTTAAGTGTAAAAATTGATGGAATAAGCGTCATCCAAAAGCCTCCGATAGCTGTAAAAAATAAAGAAAGTGACAAGAGTTTTTTAGGTTCCCACTTATCTGCAATAAAGCCTCCAAAGAAATAGGAGATTACAGCAGTAACGCCATATAAAGCTTGTGCTTCTCCAATTTGAGCATCAGAAATTAAAAAAGCATCTCTAATTACAGGCTTAAAAACGCGCATTAAAATAAAAGGTAATAAAAAAATTGCTTCCCCTGCAACAATCAGGGCAAACATTGCAGTTACTTTATTTTTACTTTGCATTTTCCGAAGATAGTGCTTCTTTTAGAATTGTTATGGGGTGTTTTGCGATTCTTGCGGTACCGTCAAAAATTTGATGTCTACAGCTGGTTCCTGCTGCAACAATTTCGGTTTCTTTTGGCGTATTTCTTAGCTTCGGAAATAAGGTGTCTTCACCAACTTGCATCGAAATATCATAATGTTCTTTTTCATACCCAAAAGAACCCGCCATACCACAACAACCTGAATTGATAATGGTTACCGAATAATTTTCAGGAATATTTAAAATTTGAAAACTCGCATGCGTTCCAGACAACGCCTTTTGATGGCAATGTCCGTGAATTTTAAGTGTTTTGGTTTCTTTGGTAAAATGCGAACTGTCAAGGTTTCCTTTTTCGATTTCTTTTGCCATAAACTCTTCAAAAGTAAATACATTTTTTGCGATTTTTTCTGCGGATTTTTTATCGTCTGCCAAACGAATATATTCGTCTCTAAAGGTTAAAATAGCAGAAGGTTCTACACCAATTAAAGGTGTTTCTTCTGTGATAAGGTCTTTAAAAATGGCCACATTTAAATTACAAACTACTTTTGCTTCTTTTAAAAAACCTTTAGAAATGAAACTTCTTCCAGATTCCTCATGATTTATAATTTGCAGATTATAGCCTAGTTTTTCAAAAAGAGTAAAAGCATCTTTACCAATTTCTACATCGTAAAAGTTTGTAAACTCGTCACAAAATAAATAAACAACTCTTTTATTATTAGATTTTAGTTGTTTTTGATACCATTTTTTTAATGTTTTTGGTGCTAACTTCGGAACACGTCTTTGCTGTGCAACACCCATAGCGGCTTTTGCAAAAGGGGTGCTTAAAATAGCATTTGTCAAAGCAGGAGCAATGCTGCCTAATTTGTTATACCTTACATTATTAGCAAATAATTTACTTCGAAAAGAATAGCCGTTTGTTTCTTGGTATTGGTATAAAAACTCTGCTTTCATCGTCGCAATATCTACATTACTTGGGCATTCTGACGCACATGCTTTGCAACTTAAACACAAATCGAAAACATCTTTTAATTCTTTATGATTAAATTTATTTGCTTCGTCTGAATTGGTTAAAAATTCACGTAAGGTATTTGCTCTTGCTCTTGTGGTATCTTTTTCATTCTTAGTAGCTC
>JBLHIE010000142.1:0-3961 GCA_047614925.1 Arenicella sp. | reverse complement strand
TGATTTGCAAGCGCTTCTACATAATAACTTCCTTCCGTTATATATTGTGCATGTTCGAATCCGCTTTCTTGTTGAAGGATTAACAACTGATTTCTTGAAATTCTCTCTCCAAAAGGGTTGCTTTCGGAATACACATGATCGTATGAAATATTTGAAATGGTATTGGAGCCGCCAAGAATTGCACTCATGCACTCAGAGGTAGTTCTTAGCATGTTTATGTTATAATCGTAGACCGTCTTGTTTCTTAAGGAGGGTTGTACAAAAAGATGTGCTGCTGTACCTTCAATACCATATTCATTTAAGAGCGCTTGCCACAAAACACGAAAAGCTCTTAATTTTGCAATTTCATGAAAATAGTTACTACTTACAGAGAACTGAAAATGGATTTTCTGCGCATTTTCTGCGCCAAAATAATTTAAGTATTCATTTGCATGCGCTAAAGTATACGCTAGCTGTTGCACCATATTTGCACCTGCATTTTGATATAAATCTCCTGAAATTGATATGGAGTTGTCTGCAGATTTTACAATTTTTTCTAAGGTGCTGAAATCTTCTTTTAAATTTACAAACCAATTGCCAACCGCTGCAAGACTTCCTAAAATATCTATTTGAAAAAAACAATTATTTGAACTAATATATTGCGAAATTTCATTTACAAACGCAGCATCTAAAAATTCAAACTTAAAGTAAATGCAGGTAACACTATAATTAAGGCTATCTAATAATAGGGTATGATCAAATTTATGTTTTGCTACAAACTGTATGGCTGTTGCTCCTTTTTCTAAAGCTTCTAAGGCGAACTTATTTGCAATTTTCTCATCAGAAATAAGTATTGTCTGGCAAATTTTAAAACTTTTCTCGGGTAATTTTACGGGTATGTTTGTCCGATCTTCTTTCGTGTAAAAAGGTTTTACTGTAATGCCTTCGTTTGTTTTCCAAAGCAGGGTTTCATTATAGTCTACACCTTTAAGATCTGCTTGAATTTTTTGCTTCCAAGCAGCTGTAGAGGTTCCTATAAATTCATTAAACAGAAATTTACTCATTACTTTTTATGGTATCAAATTCTATAATATAAATATCTTCGTTTTCTTTCTTCATTAAGTATTGCTCCCTAGCAAAACGTTCTAATTGTAAAGAATCATTTAATTTTTCAATAGTAGCCTTATCTACTGCTATTTTAGTTTGATAAAAAGAAACGGTGCTTTCTAGATCCTCTATTTCTTTGTTAAATTTTCTATGTATCAAATAAGAGTTCTCATCAAAAAATAACATCCAGATTAAGAAAGGAATAAAAATTAAGACAAAAATATTTGTCAAAATTTTAAATACTTTGTTATTTCTTAGCGTCTTAATTGTCATATACTATAAACGTTCATTTATAACTGTTCTTACAATATCTATGGCAACATTGTTAAACCTGTCATTAGGGATAATTAAATCTGCAAAATTCTTTGTAGGTTCTATAAATTGCTGGTGCATTGGCTTTAAAGTAGTTTGATACCTGTTTAAAACTTCATCCATATTTCTGCCTCTTTCTGTAATATCTCTTTTTAATCTTCTAATTAAACGCTCATCAGTTTCGGCATGCACAAAGATTTTAATATCAAATAGGTCTCTTAATTCTTTATTATTTAAGATCAAAATTCCTTCTACAATTATTACTTTTCTAGGATGTGTTTTAATGGTATCCTTTGTTCTACTGTGCGTTACAAAGGAATATACCGGCTGATTGATGTTATTACCAGCTTTTAAAGCTTTTAAATGTCTAATAATAAGTTCAAAATCGATAGCCCTAGGATGATCAAAATTAATTTGAGACCTTTCTTCATAAGCCATGTTGTCCGTGGCGTTATAGTAGGAATCTTGAGAAATTACGCAAACTTCATCGGTTGGTAATTGTTTGATAATCTGATTTACAACGGTTGTTTTTCCACTTCCAGTTCCACCTGCAATTCCAATAATAAGCATAAAATAATGTGATTTTGATAAAAATTTAACTTTAAAGAGTAAAGATATTATAAAAATATAAATCTAAGTACTATCCAGGTTCTTTTTCGGAACCAACCTCATGTGTAATTAACCCTTTAAAAGCGTCAAAAACGGTGTTGCCTTCATAGAGTACTTTATAAACTTCTCTTGTAATGGGCATATCTACTTTATAGTCTTTGGCTAGTTTCATTACTACCTTTGTAGTTTTTACGCCTTCTGCTACCTCATTCATCTGCGCAATAATATCTTCCAATTTTTCTCCTTTCCCTAGTTGAAATCCTACATGATGGTTTCTGCTTTTAGAACTAGAGCAGGTTGCTATTAAATCTCCTAAACCAGTTAAGCCTGCAAAAGTTCTGCTTTTTCCGCCCATTGCTGTGCCCAATCTTGTCAGTTCAGAAAGGCCTCTTGTAATCAACGCAGAACGTGTATTGTCTCCGGCATTTGCGCCATCTCCCATTCCTGCGGCAATTGCCATGACGTTTTTTAAAGCGCCGCCTAGTTCACTTCCAATAACATCTGTATTGGTATACACTCTAAATAAGCCAGAGCTAAAAACACCTTGTAGTTTTTTTGCAATGGTTTTATCAACCATAGAAATTACAGCAGCTGCAGCTTTACCAGAATGAATTTCCTTTGCTAAATTTGGACCCGTAAGAACCCCAGCAGGATGTCCAGGCATAATTTCTTCAATGATTTCTGTCATTCTCATTTTGGTTGCAGTTTCTAAACCCTTCGCCAAACTAACAATAGGAACCCAAGGCCTTATAAAGGGTTTTGCTTCTATGAGTACCGCTCTGAAATGTTGAGAAGGAATTCCCATCACTATAACATCTGCATTTTCTACCGTTTCTTTGATAGAATGCGACGCTTTTAGGCCTTTGTGCAGTTTTGCATTTGGCAGGTATTTTTCATTAGAGTTGAATTCATTGATTTCTTTTACAGTATCTGCATCTCTTGCCCATAGTGTTGTTTCACTATTTTTTGATGTTAATGAAGCAACGGTAGTTCCCCAAGAGCCACCACCTAATAAACCAACTTTAAGTTTCATAATTATTTTTTTAAATAAAAGTAATGATAAATTGCAATATAGCTAATTTAGAGAACTATCTATATTGATTTTTAGGGAATGAAGTAAAGAGGATGAGAAAGCCATTTTTTTTACTATTTAAGAGCAATAAAAAAGCTTCAAAAGTATTTTGAAGCTTTTAATAAATGGAGCCGATGGAGGGACTCGAACCCACGACCTGCTGATTACAAATCAGCTGCTCTAGCCAGCTGAGCTACATCGGCTTTTAATTTTCAGTGCGTAAATAAAACAAAAATTGACATCCCAGCCTAACTAAAAATGTTTTTTTTTGCATAAAATAGCTTCCAGATGTATCGAAGCTATTTAACAAGTGAACTTTTTAAAATATTGAAAAGATAAGTGTCTTATTTATAGCATTATAATTTAATTTTGTACAACACAAAGATTGTATAAGAATTTGAAGTAATTTTTAATTTAAAGCCTCTTTGTAGACGGCTAGACATCTTTCTCGTGCCTCTTTATGGTCTACCATTTCTTTAGGATACGTGAATTCTTGAAAATCTGGAACCCATTTATTGATATATGCCAATTCTTTGTCAAACTTTTTAATTTGTGTAGTTGGATTGAAAATTCTGAAATAAGGAGCAGCATCTACACCAGACCCAGCAACCCACTGCCAATTTCCAATGTTACTTGCCATTTCATAATCATGCAATTTTTCAGCAAAATAGGCTTCTCCCCATCTCCAGTCTATTAATAAGTGTTTGCATAGAAAACTACCAACCAACATTCTTATCCTATTGTGCATAAAACCAGTTTGGTTTAATTGACGCATACCAGCGTCAACTAAAGGATACCCCGTTTCTCCATCACACCATTTTTTAAACTCATCTTCATTATTACGCCATTCAATTCTGTCGTACTTTGCTTTGAAAGATCTTT
>JBLHIE010000141.1:0-4033 GCA_047614925.1 Arenicella sp. | reverse complement strand
ACATAATGATTCATTGCCAAAGATAGCACGGTAATTAAAGTTGCACCAACAAAATAAGGATACAAAAAACGTGTAAATGAAACCTTCGCGTTTGTAATTGCTATAATTTCTGTATTGTTAGAAAGTTTAGAAGTAAAAAGAATTACTGCAATAAACAGTGCCAAAGGCATAAAAGTATTGGTGTAATAAATAATAAAATTTATATAATAATCGTTTAAAACCTCATTTAAACCCAAATTAGGATGCTCTAAAAAATTATCTATTTTTTCAGAAACATCGATAGCAATCGCTATTGGAATCAAGATTAGTAAGGTAAATACAAATGTTACCAAAAACCTTTTTAATATGTACCAATCTATTATCTTCAATTATTTTTTTGGTTTTTGGATGTATTTCTTTTACGACTAATAAACAGTACTAAGAACCAACTAAAAATGATAAATTACAATCTTTTATCCATTTGTTTTACCATTTTGTCCTTCCATTCTCTAAAATCTCCAGCTATAATGTGCTTTCTTGCTTCACGCGTTAACCAAACATAAAAGCCTAAATTGTGAATAGATGCAATCTGTTTTCCTAACATTTCTTTGGCTGCAAAAAGATGACGTAAATAGGCTTTTGAATACAGGGTGTCTACCCAAGTAATTCCCATAGCATCTATTGGAGAAAAATCATCTTCCCACTTTTTATTTTTTATATTGATCGAACCATGCGCGGTAAACAACATTCCGTTTCTAGCATTACGAGTTGGCATCACACAATCGAACATATCTACGCCCAATGCAATGTTTTCTAAAATATTAATTGGCGTTCCAACACCCATTAAATAACGTGGCTTGTCTTCTGGTAAAATCTCACAAACAATTTCTGTCATTGCATACAGTTCTTCAGCAGGCTCTCCAACAGAAAGGCCGCCAATTGCATTTCCTTGCGCCCCAGCGTTGGCAATATATTCTGCAGATTGTTTTCGTAAATCTTTATAGGTACTTCCTTGAACTATTGGAAAAAATGTTTGCTCGAACCCGTATTTAAAAGGCAATTTTTCTAAATGATTCATACACCTGTCCAGCCATCTGTGTGTCATATGCATCGAACGTTTTGCATAATTGTAATCACACGGATAAGGAGTACACTCGTCAAAAGCCATGATAATGTCTGCGCCAATTGTGCGCTGCGTTTCCATGACATTTTCTGGCGTAAAAAAGTGCGTAGAACCGTCTATATGACTTTTAAACTTCACACCTTCTTCATTAATTTTTCTCCTTCCTGATAAAGAATATACTTGGTAACCACCAGAATCTGTTAAAATATTTCGATCCCAGTTCATAAACTTGTGTATACCACCCGCTTTTTCTAAAATATCCATACCCGGACGCAAAAATAAATGATAGGTATTTGCTAAAATAATATCAGGATTTATTTGCTCTTTAAGTTCTGTTTGATGTACACCTTTTACAGTACCAACCGTACCAACTGGCATAAATATTGGGGTCTCTATAGTTCCGTGATCTGTAGTAATTACACCAGCTCTGGCTTTACTTTTAGGGTCGGTGATTTTTAAGTCGAATTTCATGGTGGACAAATATACTGTTATTTAAGAATTGATAATTTAATTAAATCTTAATTTTAGTAAGGGATTAAGATGCCAGACTGGCAGAAGGCGAAAGCAGCTAGGGTTTCAAGCCCTTGTTAAAACTACCAACGTTTCTTTTTAGATGAAAAACTAGTACTGTTTCTTTTACTTTTTGGTGACGATTTTCTAAAAGTCGCACTTTTTTTATTGAAATCGTTTTTTGTAGGTGCTTTATTTCTATTTGGTTTAGACTGCTTTGGTTTTTCTTCAACCAAAGAAGCTTCTTCAGTTTTCGATGAACTAGAAATCATATTGTTGATGTCTTTCATCTCATCTTCGGTTAATTCCCTCCAATCTCCTGACTGCAAGTAACCAAGTTCTACATTCATGATTCTTGTGCGCTTTAACTTCATTACTTCGTAATCTAAGTAATCGCACATTCTTCGAATTTGTCTATTTAAACCTTGAGTTAAAACAATCTTAAATATTTTATCACTTATTTTTTCTACTTTACATTTCTTGGTAACGGTTCCTAAAATCGGAATTCCATTTCCCATACTTGCAATAAATTCTTCTGTAATAGATTTGTCTACAGAAACAAAATATTCTTTTTCATGATTGTTACCTGCACGTAAAATTTTATTTACAATATCGCCATCATTTGTTAAGAAGATTAAACCTTCAGAGGGTTTGTCTAAACGCCCAATAGGAAATAATCTTTCCGGATAATTTACATGTTGTACAATATTATTGGGCTCTCTATCATCTGTTGTAGAAACAATGCCAACAGGTTTATTTAAAGCAATATACAAGGTGGTGTTTTTTGGTTCTACAAGACGTCCATCAAACTTTACAACATCTTTTTTACCAACCCTATTTCCTAACTGAGTGGCTTTACCATTAATAGTAATTCTACCTTCCTTTATAAATTTTTCTGCTTCTCTACGAGAACAAACGCCAGATGAACTTATATATTTGTTTAGATTTATAGATTGTTGATTATTAGTTTCCAATGAAAAATATTTTTGGCAAAAGTAAGTATAAGATTATAATTCTATGGTTCTAAAAGTTAAATTAATTCTTGGTGAGTTTACCTTAGTTGTTGGTGGTAATCTGTGTACCCAATTGGTTTGTGTTCCTTTTTTCATAACTAACAAACTACCATTTTCTAAAATTAAATCTATTCTTTGTTTATTTTCTTTGTGTTTAAATGAAAACTTGCGAGCTACACCTAGAGAAAGAGAGCCTATTGCGCCATTTTTCTTTAGCATCTTCTCATTATCTGAATGGTAACCCATTCCTTCTTCACCTGAATGGTATAAATTTAACAAACAAGAGTTGTACGTTTCTCCACTTTCTTTTTCTAGGATTGCTTTTAGATCTAATAATTCTTTTGTGAAGATATTTGCTGTTTTTGTAACTTTAGAATAGGTATAAGAATACTCAGATTCGCCATACCAAGCCACTTTTCTTTTGGTAATGATCTTTTTACCAAAAATAATAGCCTCGTCATTCTTCCAGTTTATAGTATTCATTAGCGTGTCGAAGTAAAAATTACAAGCATTCATATCTAAAACAATACCATGGTAGTTTGCAATTCCGTCACAAGGAAGGATGTTTTTTATCGTTTCCGAAGAGAATAAATCCATTTTATAAAAATACAAATATTAGCATATAGAAAAAAATTAAAGATTAAAAGGGTTTTCTATAGAATATGCCAATTCTGTAAACCATTTTGGGCCCTCTGCAGTCATGTAAATATGATCCTCTAAACGAATACCAAATTTATTTGGTACACAAATCATTGGTTCATTACTAAAAGTCATTCCTACTTCTAACGTTGTCTTATCTCCTCTAATAATATAGGGGTATTCGTGAATATCTAAGCCAATTCCGTGTCCTGTTCTATGCGGTAAACCTGGTAATTTATAATCTGGCCCTAAACTATGAGCTTCTAAAACAACCCTTGCCGCGTCATCTATAGCACTACAATTCGCATTTAAAACAGCAGCATTAAAAGCACCTATTTGAGTTTCTTTTTCTATATTCCAAATTTTACGTTGCAATTCATTTGCCTCTCCAAAAATGTAAGTTCTTGTAATATCTGAAATGTAGTCATACAATTGACAACCCGTATCTACCAAAACAATATCATTTAAGGCTAAGTTATTTGGATTTTTTACGCCGTGAGGAAAAGAAGAATCTACCCCAAAAAGTACAATACAAAAATAGGAACCCGAAGAAGCACCCATTTTTTTATGCGCTTCATGAATAAAGTTTTCTACTTCTTTCGTGGAGATACCAATTCTTAAAATTCTTGCTGTTGCTTTTTGAACAACCATTGTAATGTTCATCACATGCTGAATAATGGCAATTTCTGCTTTAGATTTCACCATTCTACATTTAGAAATAATTGGCGTTGCAACTTGAATTGAAAAAGAATGAACTTCTTTATTTAAC
>JBLHIE010000140.1:0-4055 GCA_047614925.1 Arenicella sp. | reverse complement strand
TTTGCCCATTCTGGTTCTTCCATTTTTTCCCAAACTCTATAAGCTTCCAGACGCCAATCAGTCATCCACTGCGGCTCGTTTTTCTTTTTAGAGATTGCGATTACAACTTCTTCGCTTAACCCTTTTGCAAAGGTTTCGCTTTCTATATCTGTATAAAAACCGTACTTATATTCTTGGGTTTTTAATTCTTGTTCTAAATCGTCTTCTGTGTATTTTGACATCTTTATTTGATTTTTAAAGTGAAAAACTTTCTCCACAACCACAGGTTCTATTTGCATTCGGATTGTTAAAAACAAACCCTTTACCGTTTAAACCTCCAGAGTATTCTAAAGTTGTTCCCACTAAGTATAAAAAACTCTTTTTGTCAACAATAATTTTTACATTATTCTCTTCAAAAACTTTATCACTATCTTCTTTCTTATTATCAAAAGTTAAATCGTAAGATAAACCTGAACAACCACCACTTTTTACACCAACTCTTACGTAATCGGTTATTGCGTTAAAGCCGTCATCAGTCATTAGTTCTACGACCTTTTTCTTTGCTGTGTCTGAAACTTTTATCATATGTTTAAATAGATTAAATCTAAATTGTGTGCAAATATACAAAATAAGGTGAAGAAAAACGAACATCTTTCATTACGAAACTTAATAATTCAATTGGTTTTATTGATTACTTTTGAAAGTTTGTGTTATTGATAAATTCAGTATCAGAAAGTGATAGTAGGAAGGCTTTTAAGTCACTTTTATCTTGATTTGATAAGTGTACACCGCCATCATTTACCCTTTTCATTAAAGGGTCTATGGTTGAAGACCGTTTCAATCCTTCAGAATAATGATTGATCACTTCCTCTAAAGTTGCAAACCGACCGTCATGCATGTAAGGAGCTGTAAAAGCTAAATTACGAATAGAGGGCGATTTAAATTTACCGTTATCATTGGAATCTCCGGTTACGGCACCGAACCCTAAATCCTGAAAAGTAGCATCTAAACCATTGTTGTGAAACTTATTATCTGTCCAAAGAGGATTGTTGTTGCTACCATGGCAATGAAAACAATCTCCTTTTGCTTCATCCATAAAAACATCGAATCCGTTTTGTTCTGCTGAGGTTAAACTCGTTTCACCAAGAAGGTATTTATCAAACTTAGAATTGCCAGAAATAAGTGTTCTTTCAAATTGTGCAATCGCCTTTGTTACCAAAGTAGCGTCTATTTTGGAAGTCCCAAAAGCGAATAAAAACAATTCTGGATATGTTGGGTTCTGTTGTAATTTTTCCACTACTCTATCCCAATTTGCATGCATTTCAATCGGATTTGAAACAGGTTCTAAAGCCTGATTTTCTAAACCAAATTCTTTTCCGTCCCAAGCAAAACGTTCATCAAAATTCCATGCTAAATTAAATAAAGGCATGGCATTTCTGGTTCCAATTTCTCCTTGAATTCCTGCACTAAATTGCAGTTGGTCTGTAAACGCTTTCTTTGGGTTGTGGCAAGAAGCGCAAGCCTGCGTATTATCTCCTGATAGTATTTTATCAAAAAACAGTTTTTTTCCTAACGCAACGCCTTCTTCGGTTAATGGATTATCTGAGGGAATAATAGGGGCAATTAATTTCTCTGTAAAAAGTGTGGGTATTTCTAAATTATATGGAACTGGCGTGTAGATTTCTTCTTCTTTTGAGCTGCAGTTTGTCAAAAGAAAAGAGGTAAACAAAAGTATATATAGTTTTTTCATTTTATATGTTCTCGATACAAATTTTACTCGTTCCTTAAAAAATCATTCGAACGAACGTTACGAGAACTCATTTATTAATTGATAGCTCCCAAACTAAAAACCGATTTTCCATTTGCACTCATCATTTTCTGAGCTTCAAAATTTGGCATTAAAACGGTGTTTAATTCATTTAAATTCCAGGTATTCGGATTTTTAAACCATTCTGCAAGGTTTACTTCAATTTCAATTTCAGTGGTATTGGTTATTTTAATAGTTCCTAAATTTACCTCAAATGAAGTGTCCTCAAACTCTAAATTATTTGGGTCTGTTTTGTCTACAGCTCTAATAGTGTGGTAATTAAATCCAGATTCTTCGCTATTGGTGTCTAAATATTTTCCATTAAATTGCATGAAATGATAACCACCACCCAACATTTCTGGAACATTAAAACTTACAGAGTTTAAATCTTGATATGCCCCATCTGTATTATCTTCGTCTGAAAAACCAAATCTAAAAGAGAGTACATAGGATCCTTCTGTAAGGTTTAGTATGCTGATAGAAGTTCCAGTATTTTCTCCAACATCAATTAAATGATGGTTTTTAGCATCTAACAGACTAATATTAGAAATAAGGTACTGCAGCTTTTCGATACTTAACCGCTCTCCGTTTGCATTGGTAAATTTCAATTCGTTAAAATTTTGTTTTGTGAATTCTAATCGGTCCCAATTATGAGTAAAATTTAAGGTTATTTCAAATTGTTCTGGTTGCAGACAGCACTCTTTTTCTTGGGTACAAGCAGCAAAAATAATAAGTGTTATTATGAATAGGTATCGTTGTTTTTTCATTTTGTTTGAATAATTAATGCGTCTGTAAAACCTTTATTTTCTTTGATATCTTTGTCTGAACTGCTGCTTTCCCCAACGGCAATAATAGCCGTATTCTTTAACTCTGCAACACCGTACAGAAAGTCTATTTCAGAACCACCAAATGTTTTTTGCCACAAGAGGTTTCCGTTCTTATCAATTTTTAAAATCAGCGCATCGTTTTGACCTTTATTTTCAAAACTATTGTCTAAACTTCTAGAACTACCTGAAATTAAATAACCGTTATCTTGTGTTCTAGAGACGGCTCTTGCAACATCAAAATTAGTGCCTCCAATTGTTTTTTCCCAAAGAAGAGTTCCTTCTTCGGAAACTTTTAGCACCCAAATATCTGCAGCACCATTATTTTTAGAAACGTTTTTATCTGCACTTCTAGTATCGCCAACGATTATAAAATTACCGTCATTTGTAGTTGTAATTGCTTTTGCTTCGTCTATTTCAGAGCCACCAAAGCTCTTTTCCCAAAGGAGAGTTCCTTCAGTGGATATTTTAATAATCCAAAAATCATAAGACCCGTTGCTGTTCGAAATATTAAAGTCGTTACTATCAGAGGAGCCTACAATTACAAAATTATGAGCCTCCGTTTCTAAAACACCTAAAGGTACTTCTGTAAAAGAACCACCGAAAAACCGACTCCATTCTAGAGTGCCTGTATTGTCTGTTTTTATTACCCAATAATCTCCACCAGAATGTTTTGTGGCAGTTGATTTTGCATTTCCTTGTCCGTCAGATGCAGAAACATCTAAAACACCCGTAATAAGAAAACCACCTTCTTTAGTTTCTAGTAAATCGGTACCATAATCTGCACCTGAAAACCCGAAGGATTTTTCCCAAAGAAGGTTTCCGTTGCTTGATAGTTTTAGCAACCAAAAATCTTTAGAACCTGCATTTGCAGAAACCGCTATATCTGAACTTTTAGTAAATCCTAAAACAGCAAAGCCACCGTCTAAAGTTTGCACAACAGCAGTGGCTCTATCTTCATCTGAACCACCAAAAGTTTTTTGCCATTCTAATGTGTTTTCTGAAGAGAATTTAGAGATTAAAAAATCAAAAGACTCATTTGTTTTTTCAAGAATATCGCCATTGTTGCTCTGAGTAAAACCCGCAGCAATATAACCACCGTCTGTGGTTGCTTTTACAGCATTAAAAGCATCATTTTTAGAACCTCCAAGAGTTTCTACAAAACATACATTAGTTTCAGGAATCTCAAATATATCTTTTTTTGAGCAATTACATAAAAAAACCAGGAGGAGTATTAGGGTATGTTTTTTCATTTGTATGTAATAATTACTTTTTTCTAATCACAAAAAAACCATTATCAATATCGCTTATAATAATGTTTCCGCTAGGAAAATAAGGATATACGTTCCAGACGCCATTAAAGTCTGTATTATTATTTGCTGGGTACGTATCAAAATAGCCAACTTCTGAAAACACTTTATTTTCGACGGTTGATACATCAATCA
>JBLHIE010000139.1:0-4071 GCA_047614925.1 Arenicella sp. | reverse complement strand
TAATTTTAAACAAATCTATGAAATATTGTTTAATACTTAACAATATATCAAAAAAAGCCTATTTTTAATATTCTTTAAAAATAGGTAACTTTTTTAAAGTTAGCGATTAGAAAATGTTAAAAAGTTATTGTTTTCTATTAAGTTTGTAAAGATGAAAAATACGTTAGGAAAACAAGAACGTTTAAAGAGTAAGAAATTAATAGAAAAGCTCTACGCAGAAGGAAAATCTGTAAAAACCTTCCCTTTACGAATGGTATTTGTGCAGACAGCGCACACATCAGATTTTCCTTGTCAGGTTGGTGTTTCTGTAGCCAAAAGAAACTACAAGTTAGCTGTAGATAGAAATAGGTTAAAGCGTTTAATGCGAGAAACGTACAGATTACAAAAAGAAATTGTCTACAACAATATAGAAGAACCCTATGTTTTTATGATTTCGTATATTGGAAGAGAAGAAATAAAGTATGAAGATTTGTATTTGAAAATGGAGAAACTATTAACACTGTTTGTTGAGAAAGTAAAAAATACACCAGATGAAAACATTCAAGCCTAAAAAGAAAATAGCTATTTTATTATTGATAGGAATTCTTTTTTTAACGTATTCTTTTCAATCGAATTTTTTTGAAGTTGCAAAGCAAATAGAAATTTACAATACATTGTTTAAAGAGTTAAATATGTATTATGTAGATGAAATTAATCCTGCAGAATTTACCAATAAAGCAATTAAAAATACGCTTAAAGATTTAGACCCTTATACCAGTTTTTATACGGAACAAGATGTAGAAACGGCTAAAATAGCTAGGGCAGGAGAATATGGCGGAATAGGGGCAACAATAAATTACGCAAAACAAGGAATTGAAATAAGTGAAGTTTACAAGGGTTTTTCTGCTGACAAAGCAGGCCTAAAAGCAGGAGATGTTATTATTTCTGTAAACAACCAATCTTTAAAAAATATGGAAAGAGAACAGCTTTCTATGCTTTTAAAAGGAGTGCCAAACAGTGTGTTTTCTGCTGAGATTATCAGGCAAGGAGAGGTTGTGAAAAAAGAGATTATTAGAGAGAAAATTATTATAAATCCTGTGCCGTTTTCAGAAATGATAGCCGAAGAAACAGGGTATATTGTACTAACTCGTTTCAATGAAAAGGCTTCTTCGGAAGTGAAAAAAGCATATCGTAAACTCAAAAAACAAGGAATGACAAAACTTGTTTTTGATTTGCGTAACAATCCAGGAGGTTCTTTATTAGAATCTATTAGGATCTCTAATTTCTTCTTGCCAAAAGGCAAAAAAATAGTGAGTACAAAAGCAAAAATTAAAAAATGGAGCACGGTTTATAGTACTAAAAACGAACCTTTAGATTTAGAAATACCAATTGTTGTTTTGGTAAATGAACGCTCTGCTTCTGCAGCTGAAATTGTAAGTGGTTCTTTGCAAGATTACGACAGAGCTGTAATTATGGGAAAACGTTCTTTTGGAAAAGGATTGGTGCAGCGTCAAAAAAAACTGACATACGGCACACAATTAAAGCTAACGATTTCTAAATATTACACACCAAGCGGAAGATGTATTCAAGAGTTAGATTATGAAAATAGAGATCCAAAAACAGGCAAGGTTCCTAAGTTTTCGGATACACGAGTGAATGAATTTAAAACAGCAAATGGAAGAACGGTCTATGACGGTGGTGGTGTAATGCCAGATGTTGAAACGCTTACTACAAATAAAAATAAAACGACAGAGGAATTGCTAAAATCTAAGGCTATCTTTAATTTTGCAACCCGTTATTTCTACGAAAACGCAACGTTAGAAAACCTTAGTGACTTTAATTTTAAAAACTCAGACTTTAATGACTTTACAGATTTTTTAAAAATAGATACAACTTTCTTAACAGAGAAAGAAAGACTTTTTGAAAAGGCATTTTTAGCGGCCAAAGAAAATAAAATTTCGAACGCATTTAATGAAATTAAAGAAAACCTTAGTGAAGAAAAATTAGTAGAAATATCAAAAAATAAAGACCTCATTTTAGAAGAGTTAAAAGCAGAAATTTTAAAAAGATTTTTTTATAAGGAAGGCGTTTATCAGTATAATTTAAAAAATGATAAAACCATTTCTGAGGCATTTAGTTTGTTGAATAATGAGAATAAATACAGTAAAATTTTATCAGGTAAATAGTTTTACCTTTGTAATATAAATAAAAACATGTCAGAAATTAATAAAATACCTCGAACAAGGGCTCAAGAATCTACAAATGCCATAGAAAAACTATACATTTCTATGCGTCACTTATTTAGCAGAGGCTTTTACAAACCAATGGGAATTTCGGGAGAAACTTTACGCAAATCGTTGTTGCTTTTAAGACCAGAAATTTATGGATCTATAGCAGAAGACAGAATAGAGTTAAGTGGTTTAACATACGTAATAGAGAGACTTCCAAAGGGAATAGAAGAATGCCAATACATTAACTTAACGGCAGATGAAGGTTATAAAAATTCACATTTTAACTCAATTATTCCGCCAAAAAGAAGAAGAAATTGTTATAGAATAGATAAAGATCAAATGAATATTGAGATTACCAGAGGAAGATCTGAAATCTACGATATTCTAACACATTTAACTTTTTTGTTTATAGAATCTCATAAGATTCAAGAAAGAGTCACCTTAAATGATGGTGAAGATTTTACAAGAGAATGGAAACATTTAGAGGATATTGTAGTGCATCAAAAAGAGATTACAGCGGAAGAAAGAGAGGTAACTATTGTTCACTTAGGAAATATTTTAGGAAGAACTTTTGATGAGGTTTTAAGCATTTACAGAACCTTTTCTTCAGAAGAAAACCCAGATCGTTTTTTTCAATTAATTTATTGGCTGGGTAAACTGGCAATTAATGAAGTCATAGACAACTGCAAAAGAACGGTAACATTTAGCTCTGTTTTAGGAGAAGAAATAGGACATCACATTTACGGAGAAATTTGGGCCAATAATATCAAAAAAGTTTTAGAAGAGAAGGTGTTATTGGAAAGACCGATACACATTATCAGTGCAAATATGCACAGTGTACTAAACTCACTGTATGCAAAGAATGCGTTGCCAAAAGAGGCTAAAAATCTAAAAGGGTTTGAATTGTATCAACTTTTAAGCAATTCAGATAGCAAGCCGTTGCAGAAGAAAGTAAAGGATTTTGCCTCCCTAAACGGTCTTGTATATATAAAAGACACTTCGGGAACAAATATAAATGTGCAAATTATAGACACTGCTAAAATAAACTTCGATGTTTTATCGTTCTCTAAAAAAGAGAAATTAGAGGAGAATGCTGTAATTATTGTAATGGACTACGCCTTTGGTGAGCAAGCTTATGAAACGATGGATGAATTGTTAAAACCATATGTTTCTAAACAACAGGTTAAAACCCATTTAGACGTAAAATCTGTTTCTATAATGGGTAAAGCAGGTATTTTAGAAGGGGGTAAAGGAGATATTATGATTCCTTCTGCTCATATTTTTGAGGGTACGGGAGACAATTATCCGTTTAAAAATGAGTTGGCAAAAGCCGATTTAGAAGGTTTCGGAATTGAAGTTTTTGATGGATCTATGATTTCAGTTTTAGGAACATCATTGCAAAATAAAGATTTATTAAAGTTTTTTCATGACTCTACCTGGAATGTTATTGGTTTAGAAATGGAAGGGGCTCATTATCAAAAAGCAATACAATCTGCCTCTAGAATTAGAGGGAATATTTCTGAAGATGTAAAAGTAAGATATGCATATTATGCTTCTGATAACCCATTAGAAACTGGCGCAACACTTGCTTCTGGAGGATTGGGGATGACAGGTGTAACGCCAACCTATGCGATTACTCAAAAAATAATAGAACAAATTTTTAATAGTTAAACGGTATTTTAATAAAAGTATAAATGTCAACGAACCAACAACCAGCCAATACCAGGAGTAAAAACGAAGAAGAAGTAGATTTAGGTTCTTTATTTGTAATTATAGGCAAAGGTTTTTCTCGCTTTTTTAACTTTATAGGAAATATTTTCAAAGGTATTTTTCATTCAATAATTTTAGTTTTAATTTTTTT
>JBLHIE010000138.1:0-4086 GCA_047614925.1 Arenicella sp. | reverse complement strand
TACCAGAAACTAGTATCATGGTTTGTTTCTTCCTTTTTAGGTTGATAATAATTATCGTCTTCATTGTCATGCAAGGTATAAGAACGAAGTACCTTTTCTCCTATAGTAAAATCGATTGGATTCTTAAAAATTGGCCCATCAAAAACAAACGTATGAAATTCACCATTTTCTCCACAAACATCTACATTTTTAGGTAAATCTTCAATAAATTGTTGGTCGATAATTCTGCCTACAAATTCTTTACCTAACAGTTTTGCATTTACACAAACGGTGATTGCTTTAAACCCTAAATCTAAAAATTCCTGTAAAATTTCTTTCGTATCTTGTTTCCATAGTGGATATACTCCTTTGATATTTACTTCTGCTAATTTAACATCTCTGTATGCTTTTAAATCTTCTAAAAAAATATCACCAAAAACAGTATGTGAATATTCTTTTTCTATCAAAGAATCCATGGCATTTTTCATGATTTCAGCGTACAAATCCATGGTAACATCTGCAGGAAATTCTATTGTTTTTAAATGGACTCCTATAGCTTCCGCTTGCTTAAATAACAACTCATTTCTAAGTCCGTGCATAGAAACTCTATTAAAATCTTTATTTATAGTAGTCACTAATAAATCTAAATTATAATCCGGATTTTGCAACACTTTATAAAGTGCCAAAGCAGAATCTTTACCAGAACTCCAGTTAAAATAGGTTTTTTTCATAGTTTCAATTTGCACAAAAAAAAACCTACATAAAGTAGGCTTTTTTATTCATTATTTTCTTTTTTGATTCAAAGGAATTGGCTTTTCAACTTTCGTTACTGGTGTTCCGTATAAATCGTAATCTCCAGCTTCATGAATTTTTATATCTATAAATTCACCAATTTTAATATAATGTTCTTTCGCATCTACTATCACATCATTATCTACATCTGGAGAATCAGATTCTGTTCTTCCGTAAAAAAATTCTCCATCTTTTCTATCAAACAAACATCTAAATGTTTTCCCTATTTTTTGTTGATTCAATTCCCAAGAAATTTGAGATTGAATTTCCATAATTTCATTTAATCTTTTAAACTTTACCTCAGCAGGCACATCATCTTCTAAAACGTAAGCTCCTGTATTTTCTTCATGAGAATACTCAAAAGCACCTAAACGTTCAAAACGCATTTCTTCTACCCAATCTTTTAATTCTTGAAACATTGCTTCCGTTTCACCAGGATATCCAACAATTAACGTTGTTCTAATGGCCATTTTAGGAACAGCTTCTCTAAATTTATGAATTAACGCAGTTGTTTTCTCATGCGTTGTTCCACGCTTCATAGACTTTAACAACTCTGTATTAATGTGTTGCAAAGGAATGTCTAAATAATTACACACCTTAGGTTCGCGTTTCATTACGTCTAAAACATCCATTGGAAAACCTGTAGGAAATGCATAGTGCATGCGAATCCATTCAATTCCGTCTACTTTAGCCAATGCTTCTAACAATTGAGCTAAAGCTCTTTTTTTGTAAATATCTAACCCATAATATGTTAAATCTTGTGCAATTAACATGACTTCCTTAATCCCTTTTTCTGCTAATTTTGTCGCTTCAGTGACAATATTTTCTATAGGAGTTGAAACGTGTTTTCCTCTCATTAAAGGAATTGCACAAAATGAACAAGGTCTGTCACAACCTTCAGCAATTTTTAAATATGCGTAATGTTTTGGTGTCGTTGTTAAGCGTTCACCAATTAATTCATGCTTATAATCTGCTTCTAGAACCTTTAATAAATTTGGCAAATCGTGTGTTCCAAAATATTGATCTACATTCGGAATTTCCTTTTCTAAATCTGGCTTATAACGCTCACTCAAACAACCAGAAACAAAAACCTTATCAATTTCACCTGCTTCCTTTCTTTTTGCATAATGTAAAATGGTATCTATACTTTCTTCTTTGGCTTTGCCAATAAATCCACAGGTATTAATCACCACAATATTACCATCATCATCTGGGTCTTCATGAACCACATTTTTACCATTTGCTTTTAACTGCCCCATTAAAACTTCACTATCGTAAATGTTCTTAGAGCACCCTAAAGTAACAACGTTAATCTTATTTTGTTTGATGGTTTTTGTACGCATATTTTGACTTTTTACCTTTGGCTAATTCGCTTTTGGCGGTATGTATTTAGATCTTTTTGTTTTAAATTCTTTAAAATTCAAAACAGGTGCAAAAATAGTGCTTTTTAAATGATTGGTATTCTTTCTATTGATAGTTTTTAGGCATTTTCCTCACTTTTGTTAATTGTTCAAAAGCATATCCTATTTCTAATAATTTTTTTTCCGTAAAAGGGATTCCAATAAACGTTAAACTTATCGGTTCTCCAGAATTTTTATACCCCATTGGCACTGTAAGTGTGGGGTATTTTGCCACTGCTGCAAAACCAGAGTGGTAATTATTAATAGATAAAATAGCCTCTAAACTTTCATCTTTTAAAGCTTGTAAATACTTTTTACCTTCAGTACTTAATTGCTCTTTTATAACAGCCAATTCTTCTAAGGTTGTCTTATCTTCTACAATACCGTCAAATAACTGTTGGCCATATGGCGCCCTTAATAAGGTATCTTTTAAATTGAACAAGCGAACTTCATTAACCGATTTCACTAAAATACTTTTATCTGCGTGTTCCGCTAAATATTCAGGTAAATCGTGTTTCATATCAATGTTTAACAAGGTTAAAAAACCTTTTAAAGCAACCTCTGGAGGTGTAATTTCTATCAATTCTGCTCCTGCTTTTCTTAATTTATCCATGGTTACTGCATAAATAGAATCGGTTAAAAGGGGTTTTATAACTCCTAATCTCCTTCCTTTCAGGTCTTCTTTAAATCCGTTTTTTAAATAGTCTATATTTAAATCTCTAGAAGCTGCATCGCTTTTATCAAAACCTCGCATTGCATTCATAAAAATAGCGTTGTCTATAATGTTCTTTGTCATTGGTCCTGGAGTATCTAATGTAGACGAAATTGGTACAATACCCGTTCTACTAAGTACTCCAATAGTTGGCTTCAATCCTACGACAGAATTTAAACTTGATGGTGAAGTGATTGAACCCGAAGTTTCTGAACCAACCGCCGCCACTGCGAAATTAGCAGCTACAGCAACGCCACTTCCAGCAGAACTTCCGCCAGTTTCGAACACACCTCTTCCATATGGATTTAAGGTTTGTCCGCCAATTGCAGAATACCCTAAAGGACAACCAGAGCAGAAAAAATAAGCCCATTCGCTTAAATTTACTTTCCCTAAAATAAGTGCGCCCTTTCCACGTAATTTTTCAACAATAAAAGCATCTTTTATATTTTTGTTTTCAGCCAAAGCAATTGCACCAGCTGTTGTTGGCATGTCGGCTGTATTTATATTGTCTTTCAAGAAAATTGGCATTCCGTATATAGAATATTCAGCATTCTCTTTTTTGTTTTTATCCCTTGCTCTTGCTTCTTCTAAAACATTCGGATTCAAACTAATAATACTATTTAATGACAATGTACTATCACTCTCAAATTTTCGAATTCTATATAAATAAAATAAGGTTAGTTTTTCATAAGAAAGAACTCCTTCTTTAATGTTCTTCTGCAAAGTAGGAATGTCTTGTTCTAAAACAAAAGGTTTTAGTGCTGTATAATTCGCTTCTGAAAAATAAGCTAAATCAGCTTCAAAAGGTCTGAAAACCTTATTCATATCTAAATACTTAGATCGAAATAACTTCAATCGCATTCTCTTATTTTTATGATTTTGTTGCTTTTCTAATGCAGTGGTTTCATCATACTTTTTAAAAACAACCTTTGGTTGTGTTTCTTTACTGCTCTGGCAGCCTATAACTATCGAAATAAATAATAAAAGAAATACTGTTTTTTTCATGGAAGTTGGTTTTACTTCTCAAATATAACAAAAAAACTCCTTTTACAAATCTGTAAAAGGAGTTTTTAATGCTATTGTTATTTTTTACTACTTAAAAAAAGAATCTACAAACTCATGTTTGTTAAATACTTGTAAATCGTCTATGCCTTCTCCTACTCCAATATATTTTACGGGTATTTTAAATTGATCTGAAATACC
>JBLHIE010000137.1:0-4110 GCA_047614925.1 Arenicella sp. | reverse complement strand
CGGCGGCTATTTTCCAAGTTTGGGATGTTTCAACCTTTTCGACTCCAACTCTCATTAGAAATGAAGCAACAGGGGCAGATTTTGTGTTTAAAGATAGCGGCGCTTCTTTAAAGGAATATATGGTCATAAATGAATTCGATTTTTACATTCCAGAAACCATAGAAAACGCAAAAGTTGTCAATCAAAATTTGCAAGCATTAAAAGATTTGAATTATATTGTAATTACTTCGGCAGCGTTGGCTTCTGAAGCACAAAGGTTGGCAGATTATCATCAAATAAATTCTGGTTTTACTACAAAAGTGGTTCTTTTAGATGAAATTTATAATGAGTTCTCTTCGGGGGCAAAAGACATTACAGGGATTAGAGATTTTATCAAACACTTGTATACAAATAACTCTTCTGAAGATAAAAAATTAAAATATGTTTGTTTTTTTGGCGATGGTTCTTTTGACTACAAAGACAGAATAACGGGCAATAACAACGTTGTGCCTGTAAAATTATCTGAAAATAGTTTCAATTTGGCAAACTCTTGGGTTACAGACGACTTTTTTGTAATGTTAGGGGAGAATGATGGCAACATGAACACGTCGGATACGATAGATGTTGTTTCTAGTAGAATTCCAGTAACGGGAAGTGTTCAGGCCAAGGATGTAGTAGATAAAATTTTGAGTTACTACAGTAGCAATGCGCTTGGAGATTGGCGCAATACTATTACTTTATTGGCAGACGATATAGATGATGATTTTGACATACAAATTCAGAAAGGAGTAGAGGTAATTGCTGACGAAATTAAAATCAATAAGCCCATCTTCAATATAAATAAAATTTATGCAGATGCATACGTGCAGCAGAATGCATCTGGTGGTGAGCGGTATCCAGAGGTAAATGAGGCAATTACAAATGCCATTGAAAAAGGAACGCTCGTTTTGGATTATTTTGGGCATGGTGGTGAAGACGGATTTGCTTCAGAGAGAATTTTAGAAAAGCCGCAAATTCAAGGATTTAACAATCCAAATACGCTGCCACTTCTAATTACCGTGACCTGTGATTTTTCTAGATTCGACAATCCAAGTAGAATCACTGCAGGCGAATTGACATTATGGAATAAGACCGGTGGTGCGGCCAGTATGATTACCACTACCAGAGAAGTCTTCATTTCTGTAGGGCAGCGTTTCAATGAAAGTTTAATTAAAATTTTATTAGCCTTTAACAATGAGGAGGTTACAATTGCTGAGGCTTTAATGATTGCTAAAAACAACTTTTCTAGTACACAAAAATTCTTTATTTACTCTTTTGGAGACCCGGCAATGAGATTGGCCGTGCCAGCGCCCAATGTTCAAATCACCAAAATGAATGATAAAGATATCTCCCAATCCTTAGATACTTTAAAAGCACTTTCTAGAGTTCGTTTTGAAGGGGTGGTTTTAGACAATTCAGGAAATATTTTACCTAATTTTAACGGTACTTTATCTACGACAGTTTTCGATAAGTCTTTAGATAGAAAGACATTAGGAAACAACAGTTTTGGAGAGACTTTGAATTTTGATACACAAGATAGTAAGATATTTAGGGGGAAATCTAGGGTAATAAATGGTGCGTTTCAATTTGATTTTGTAGTGCCTAAAGATATTAAAATTTCTTTTGGAGAGGAAACAGATGCCAACGGAAATACTGTTTTCAAGAAAGGAAAAATAAGTTTTTATGCAAATGATACACTTACATTTAATGAAAAAGCGGGTTATAATATAGATATTACAGTGGGCGGAATCGATGAAAACGCGCCAGAAGATACAGTGGGGCCAGAGCTTAAATTATTTATGAATGATGAGTCTTTTATAGATGGAGGCAATACTAATGTTTCTCCTAATTTAATTGCAGTACTTTCAGATAGTAGTGGCATCAACACTTCAATTACCGCTATAGATCACGATATTATTGGAATTTTAGATGGCGATGCTTTAAATCCTATCGTGTTAAATGATTTTTATGAAACAGCATTGGATGATTTTACCAAAGGAAAAGTAACGTATCGATTAAGAGATTTAGAAATAGGCGCCCATACCTTAAGTATAAAAGCTTGGGACACCTATAATAATTCTTCAGAAACAACGTTAAACTTCGTAGTTATAAGCGATGCGGTATTAAACCTAGAAAATGTTTTAAATTATCCAAATCCTTTTGTAAATTACACAGAATTTTGGTTCAATCACAACAAGCCAAATGAACTTTTAGAAGTGCAAGTACAAGTATTTACAGTTGCTGGTAAGTTGATAAAGACCATCAACCAAAACGTACAAACAGCGGGTAATTTATCTAGAAATATTATTTGGAACGGTTTAGATGATTTTGGAAATAAAATAGGAAAAGGAGTATACGTTTATAAATTAAGGGTCAAAGCAACAGCAACAAATTTAGTTTCTGAGAAGTATGAAAAATTAGTAATACTTCAATAAAATGATATATTTGTAATAAGAATAAGAAAGTATAACGATGATAAAAATGAAAAAAACAGGAGTATGTTTGGTGTTAATTCTTTTAGCAATAGTTAAAATTTCAGCTCAAACAGGTGGTATTACAACGGCAGCGCCATTTTTATTAATTGCACCAGATGCAAGATCTGGTGGTATGGGAGATATGGGGGTAGCAACAAGTGCAGATGCTTTTTCGCTATTTCACAATCCTGCAAAAATAGCATTTAGCAACAGGCAAATTTTAACAGGGGTCATGTATTCTCCTTGGTTGCGTAATTTAACAGATGATATTTTTATTGGAGGAGGTTCTTATATCAATCGGTTTAGTGAAAACGCAGCTTGGGGTGCAGATCTTAAATATTTTTCTTTGGGTCAAATTGATTTAACAGACAGCAACGGGAATCCAAACGGTTCGATAAACCCCAATGAACTCGCGGCAACAGGTTCTTATTCCTTAAAGCTAAGTGAAACTTTTGCAATGGGAGTTTCTTTGAAATACATTCGTTCTAATTTAGCTTTTAATGGCACAGCAGGAAATGCAATACAACCAATCAATTCTTTTGCAGTAGATGTTTCTGGATATTATCAATCTTTAGAAGAAAACTATGGCAATTTTAATGGTCGCTACAGGTTGGGTTTTAATATTGCGAATATTGGGCCAAAAGTATCTTACACACCAGGAGATGAAGATTTTATACCTACTAATTTAAAATTAGGAGGTGGTTTCGATTTTATTTTAGACGATTACAACACCATTTCTACAACCATAGAATTTACAAAGTTATTAGTACCAACGCCACAGGAAGATGGCTCTGACCAAGACAAAGGTTTTGTAGAAGGGATGTTCTCTTCATTTGGAGATGCTCCTGGAGGTTTTAGTGAAGAATTAAAAGAATTTACCTATGCTGTAGGTGCAGAATATCTATACAACAATGCATTTGCTTTAAGAGCGGGTTATTTTCATGAAAATGAAGACAAGGGTAACAGACAGTATTACACACTAGGTGGAGGTTTTAAAACCAATGCTTTAAACATCGATTTGTCGTATTTAATAAATGCTTCAGACGTAAACAATCCTCTAGAAAATTCACTTCGTTTTTCAGTTTCTTTCGATTTAGGTGAAATTTACGACGATTATTAAAAAATCATATTTTTTTTAGTAGTTTTAACATATCAAAAAAGCAGTCAATTTAGGCTGCTTTTTTTGACCGTTTTAATTAGGAAATGAAATTGCTGAAATTTAGAACATTCATAAAAAGAGGTTTAGGAAAAGGAGGCACTTTTTAAAATTGAATTAAAAATAGATACATGAAACAAATAAATATAACGAGTTCTGCAACTGTTTATAAGAGTCTTAGTGAGCTTTCTAAGGAAGATGAAACACTAATGAATAAAGCGATTGAAGCGCGAGGAAATGCATATGCGCCGTATTCTAAATTTCACGTAGGTGCTGCTTTGTTGCTAGAGAATGGAGAAATTGTTTTAGGGAATAACCAAGAAAATGCCGCGTATCCGTCAGGCATGTGCGCAGAAAGGGTTGCTATTTGGCAAGCAGGTTCTTTATTTCCAGGAGTAAAAATAGAGAAATTAGCCATTTCAGCAAGTTCTACAATTACAAAGGTAAACAAGCCTATTGGGC
>JBLHIE010000136.1:0-4133 GCA_047614925.1 Arenicella sp. | reverse complement strand
ACATAACCTCCTAAAGGAATCCAGCCAATACCGTACACGGTATCTCCAACTTTTTTCTTTAAAATTGAGAACTTATAATCAAAAAATAAGTAGAATTTTTCTACTTTAATTTTAAACAATTTTGCGGGTATAAAATGCCCTAACTCGTGCAAAACAATTAGTAGAGATAAACTTAGTATAAATTGAGATGCTTTTATTAAAATTTCCATTCAGCGTTAAATCAGATTAAAAAAAGAAACAAATGTAAGGTTTTAAACAGCGTTGTAAAAGAACTATTGAAAGATGCTTTTTAATTTAACAAAGATTTTAGAGCGCATTTGTTTTTGTTTGCTTTTCTGGGGTGTTTTTAAGTCGTATTTTTGTAAAATAAACAGATATTATGGAGCTTAAATTCTTTAAAAAATCGATTCCTACACTTATTTTTTTAGTCCTATTTTCTGCAGTTGTCATTCCTGTTTTTTATCAATTATTAAAGGTAGATACAAAGTTAAAAATTTACAATCCGGCAGATGTAAATCCGCGTTTGGTAGACTTTTCTATGAAACACGTTACCAAAGACCATACGATAGCAGATTTTGAGTTGACAAACCAAAACGGAGAAACAATTACGAATAAAGACTATAAAGATAAAATATACGTTGCCGATTTCTTTTTTACGCGTTGCCAAACTATTTGCATTGCCATGGCATATCATATGAGCGAATTGCAAGATTTTTATAAAAAAGATGCCAATATTTTATTTCTTTCTCACTCTGTAACACCTGTCATAGACAGCGTTGCTGTATTAAAAGAATATGCAAATAGAAAAGGAGTTGTGGATGGTAAATGGAATGTAACTACAGGTTCTAAAAAACACATTTATGAGTTGGCCAGAAAAAGTTATTTTGCAGTTTTAGATGAAGGAAACGGAGATGAAAACGACTTTATACATACAGAGCAATTTGTCTTAGTAGACAAAGACAGACGGATAAGGGGGTATTATGACGGTACGGAAAAGGAAGACATGGCAAAGTTGAAAAAAGACATTGTTTTGTTAAAGAAAGAATATGCTAATGAATAACTTGTTTAGAATGATTCTAAATGGCTATCTTTGCTTTCCAAATAAAAAACGTTGAACACAATAGCATCTTTACATATTGGAGAAATGGGATATATTTCTGAAGAATCTTTAGACGCTATTCCGTTAAAATTGTTAGAAATGGGCTGTTTGCCAGGAGCAGAAGTTCAGTTGGTGCAAATTGCGCCCTTAAAAGATCCTTTATATATTTGCGTAAACGGAAGTCATTTGGCAATTAGAAAAGAAACAGCTTCAAAAATAAAAATTCTAAAAAGCGAATAATTCATGTCTAAAAAAGATATAAAAGTTGCTTTAATAGGAAATCCGAATACAGGAAAAACCTCACTTTTTAATCAACTAACGGGTTTAACACAGAAAGTAGGAAATTACCCAGGCGTAACGGTAGATAAAAAACAAGGGTCTTGTAAATTGTCTGCAACACAAAATGCAATCATTACAGATTTACCGGGAACGTATAGCATTAACCCAACTTCTGTAGATGAGAGTATTGTTTTAAAGACCTTACTTAAAAAAGACATTCAAGAATCTCCAGATGTAATTTTAGTAGTTGCAGATGTAGAAAACTTAAAGCGAAATTTATTATTATTTTCTCAAATTAAAGATTTAGAAATTCCTACGGTTTTAGCCATAAATATGGTAGACCAAATGACTAGAAAAGGAATTTCTATAGATTTAACCGCTTTAAAAGAGGAACTAAATACAGAAATAGTTTTAATTAGTGCTAGAAAAAATCAAGGAATTGAAGCCGTAAAAGCAGCCATTATTAAATGTCATGTTGCTGCAAAGGCATCACCAATGTGCGATAATAAGAAGATAGACCCTGCGTATTTTGACGAGTTAAAAGCAATTAACCCCAATTACACTTTGTATGAGTTGTGGTTAATGGTTACGCAAAAGAACTTCCCAGAAGGCATCTCAAAACAAGAAAAAGAAAAACTACTTTCTTTCAATCAAGATGCGTCTAAGCTGAAAAGATACCAGCACAAAGAAACTATTTATCGCTACCAAGAAATTAATAAAGTTTTACAGAAAACATACATCGTTGATAAAAGCAAAGCGAAAGACGTAAGGGCAAAATTAGATAAAATTTTTACCCATAAAATTTTCGGATATTTTATTTTCTTGCTCGTTTTACTCCTTATTTTTCAAGCTATTTTCGATTGGTCTTCTTTACCAATGGATTTGATCGACACTACGTTTGCTCAATTATCAGACGCTGTAAGAGGCAATTTACCTGCTGGTGTTTTATCAGATTTAATTGTCGAAGGAATTATTCCAGGTATTGGAGGTGTGATCATATTTATACCTCAAATTGCTATTTTATTCTTGTTTATAGCTGTTTTAGAGGAAACGGGTTATATGAGTCGCGTTGTATTTCTTATGGATAAGATTATGCGACGTTATGGAATGAACGGAAAATCTATAATTCCATTAATTTCTGGTACTGCTTGTGCTATTCCTGCAATAATGGCAACCAGAACTATTTCTAGCTGGAAAGAACGGTTGATTACCATTTTGGTAGTTCCTTTTACAACCTGTTCTGCAAGATTGCCAGTTTATGCCATTTTAATTTCGTTGATCATACCAGATACAAAAATATTCGGGTTTTATAACTTACAGGCATTTACACTCTTAATGCTCTATGCTTTGGGTTTTGGAACCGCAATTTTTGCCGCTTATATTTTGCAGAGAACGCTTAAAATAAAGAGCAATTCTTTCTTTGTGGTAGAAATGCCAAATTACAAGTTACCGTCTGTAAAAAATGTATTGTTTGATGTTTTAGAAAAAACAAAAGCATTTGTTTTAGGAGCAGGGAAAATTATTTTAGCCTTATCTGTAGTTTTATGGTTTTTAGCTTCTAATGGACCAGATGCTTACAAAGATGCTGAAAAAAATACCATAGAAAAAGTAGCCAATAAAAACCTAGCAGCAGAAGCGTTGCAACAGAAAATTGCGGCTGCAAAACTAGAAAATTCTTATATTGGTATTATGGGTAAATCTATAGAGCCTGCAATAAAACCTTTAGGGTACGATTGGAAAATTGGGATTGCTTTAATCACCTCTTTTGCCGCCAGAGAAGTATTTGTAGGAACCTTAGCCACCATTTATAGTGTGGGTTCAGATGATGAAAATACCACCACCATTAAAGAGAAAATGCGTTCAGAAATTAATCCGGCAACGGGTAAGAAGATCTTTAATTTTCCAGCAGGAATGTCTTTATTAGTTTTCTACGCATTTGCAATGCAATGTATGGCAACCTTAGCCATTGTAAAACGCGAAACCAAAACATGGAAATGGCCTTTAATTCAGCTTTTTGGGATGACAGGTTTGGCCTATGTATGTTCGTTAATCGTATTTCAAATTCTTAAATAATGCAAGAAATAGCTGTTTACTTATTATTGATATTTGCCGTTTTTTTCTTGGTGAAGAAATACGCATTTCCATCTAAGAAAAAGGGAAATTGCAATACTGGCTGTGACTGCCATTAAAAGTTAACAAAAAATTAATAGCTTCTTTTTGTAATGATTTCTATTTTTGAGAGACTGGAAATAGATAATTTAATAAAACATATTTAAAGATGAAAAAATCAATACTAGCAATTGCAGTTTTTGCAATCACACTTATTAGTTCAACAGAAATTTCTGCGCAAAAATTCTCTAAATTAGACTTAAGTCCTTTAGACGCAGCATCATACCCAAGTAGCTATAAAATTTCAGAAAAGGTTGTAAAGGTTGTTTACGGAAGACCACAATTAAAAGGAAGAGATTTAGCGAAATTAGCACCAGCGGACAAAGTTTGGAGAACAGGAGCAAATGAAGCGGCAGAAATTACATTTTATAAAGATGTAACGTTTGGAGGGAAAGCAGTAAAAGCAGGAACGTATTCTTTATTTACAATACCCGCTTCAAAGGGAGATTGGACAGTAATTTTAAGCACAGCAAGAAATGTTTGGGGATCTTATTATTATAAACAAGAGGAAGACGTTGTGAGAGTTCCTGGAATTGTTACCACATCAGAAAAAAATATAGAAGCATTTTCGATGTTATTTGATGAA
>JBLHIE010000135.1:0-4234 GCA_047614925.1 Arenicella sp. | reverse complement strand
TAGTTTTCTAAAACATCATTTGTAGAAATTTCACTATTAAAATTACTCATAAATTGGTCACTTACATATTTAGATAAGAATGAAAGCTGAAAGTTTTCCATTGGTGCATATGTAAACGCATTACCAACAATTACATCTGGTGAAAATGATAAATTAGTATTTCCTAAAGACTGTGGTGTTGTATTGCCGTCTTTTGTGATAAAGAAATCTCTATTCTTGTTAGAGCTAAAAGTTGCATTTGGTCTTATAGAAAGTTTGTCAGAAATTCTAATGTTTGCATCTATTTCTAAGCCCAATCTATAACTACTACCTGAAGTTGCTCTTATTGGCGCGCCAACATCATTTAAAGCACCTGTTAGCACCAACTGATTCTTGTAATCCATGAAATAACTATTTACGGTCAATTTTACATCTTCACTCTTAAAACGCCAACCTAACTCATAATCATTTAAAGTTTCTGGGGTAGTTACACCCGTTTTAAAATCATTTCTATTTGGTTCTCTATTTGCGACAGCAAAAGAAGTATATAGACTGTTATTTGGATTTATTTTGTAGGTAAACCCGAATTTAGGGTTAAAGAAACTAAAATTAGCATCTACATTAATTGGTACAATATCGTTGGTAATACCCTGTGTTTGATAGCCAACAAATCTCCCTTGTACATCTACATACCCAATTAATTTATTTGTAATATCAAAAGTGGCTTTTGCAAATACAGATAAATCTGTTTTTTTTGCATCAGAGAAATTATAACGATCTCTTATGTTCACATCTACAGCCAAGTCAGATCCCCAAATTACTTCACCATAATGATCTCCAGTATAATCAGAATAAGAAATTCCTGAAATAAAATTTAGTTTGTCTGTTTTGTAATTGGTATTAAAGTTTACAACATAAAAATCGTTGTCTAACCAACGTCTTACAATTACATCACTACCGTCTACTATTAAATTATTAAAATCTGCTGCGTCTTCACCTTCTTTAGACTGCTCAAAATAACCAACCCCTTTTGTATAGTTTAAGGCTAAATTTGTTGACCAATTGTCATTCAATCTTTCATTCCAATGCAGTTGATAATGGTTTTGCTCATAATTATCCGTTTCATTGTCATACGTATACGGATTTTGTCTTCTATCTTCCGCTAACTCATCCGCAGTCAAACCAAACCATGCTTGATAGGTTTGTTCTTTTCCACCAAAAGTAACGGCCTTTATCAATGTGTTTTCATCGGTATAACTTCCTTGTAAATAATACGATTTTAAGTTGGCAAAAGCTCTGTCTACATAACCATCTGAAGAAATATTAGATAAACGTCCTGCGATTTCTATGTGATCGTTAATTTTCCCTGTACTAAATTTTACGGTATGTTTTCTAGTATTAAAAGAACCAAAAGAGTTTGAAATTTCTCCGAAAGCTTCCTCAGAAACGGCATCTGTCAAAATATTTAAACTTGCACCAAAAGCACCAGAACCATTGGTAGATGTACCAACGCCACGTTGCAATTGTAAGTTCTCTGTAGAGGAAGCAAAATCGCCTAAATTCACCCAAAAAGTACCATGACTTTCGGGGTCATTATACGGAATTCCGTTTACCGTTACATTAATTCGTTCTCCGTTAGAACCACGAACGCTCATGTAGGTATAACCAACACCGGCGCCGGCATCACTAGAAGAAACTACAGAGGGCATGTAATTTAGTAAAATAGGAATGTCTTGCCCTAAATTACGCTTTGCGATTTCCTTTTTTGATAAGTTAGAAAAAGTTACCGGAACGTCTGTATTGACACGAACAGCGGAAACCAAAACTTCTTCTAAAACGGTGGTACCTGTTTGTAATTCGATTACATATTCGGCATCTTTAGAAAGTGTAATTTTCTCTGAAATAGTGCCGTAACCCAAAAACGAAACTTCTACGGTATAGGTTCCTTTTTCTAGGTTAAAACTAAAGTTTCCGTCAAAATCTGTGGAAGCTCCTTTTTTAATTTCTTTAACAAGGATAGAAGCTCCAGCTAAAGGGTTTTTGTTTTCATCTACAACTTTTCCAGAAAGTGTAAAGGATTGGGCGTTTGCAAGTGTACTTACAAACAAGAATAAAAAAATGGATATTTTTTTCATTTTAAAAAATTTAAAACGAATAAAAAGAGGTAATTATTCTTGTGATTATTATTGAATAATTAGTTTTTGTTCATACGAAGAAAGCGTTTTCCTATGCATCGGAAGAACTAAAATAGATTTAAATTAGGTCACTTTTTTCTGTAATAAACATTCAAAATCCCTAAACAGCATTACCTGTTCTAGGTTCATTGGGTATGATCTCAGCCTTCTAAAAAGTATTGATTTTTTAGTTATGAGTGATGCGTAACTAAAAACTCAACATTCATAACTCTCAATTCGATAAAAAGCACCCCTTTATGAGAACGCTGCAAAATTAAGTTGTAAAAATTGAATGTGAAACAGAAAAGTGATTTATTTTAATCGGAAGAAGGTTTTTTACGAAGTACCTTTTTCATTGAAGTCCGTTTTTTGGTTTCAACCCTTCTTTTTAGTGCACCTTTGCTAGGTTTTGTTTTTTGTCTTTTCTTAGGACGAATTAAATTTGTTTTTAACAACGCCAAAAAACGTTTGATGGCAATTTCTTTATTTCTGTGCTGAGACCGTGTTTCTTCGCAAAAAAGAATTAATATATTTTCTTTTGTTAATTTGGAAGAAAGCTTGGTTTTTAAAAGTTCTTTTTCGCTGTTAGAAAGAGCAAGTGTGTTTTCTAAATCGAAAGATAGTTCAATTTTAGAAGATGTTTTATTTACGTGTTGTCCGCCAGCACCAGAGCTTCTACTCGCTTTAAAACTTAATTCTTTTAGGGTGTTTTCTGTATTCATTTTTCTAGGTCTCTTTATAGGTAATCAAGAGGTTTGGTAAGGTTTAGTACCATTTATAAGGCCACAGTGCGAACAGCCCAAACAGGGTTGTAAATTAGTGCTCATAAGAGTTTCCAAAGTCTGAATTTTGATGCATAAAGTGCATGTCTACGTCTATCAAAGAATCTGAGAAAGAATGCAAGTTATCTTTTGTAGCAATAATTTTATCAATAGCTTCTGTGGCGTTTTTTAATCTTGTCTCTTTATCTCCTTTTAATAGGATATAATTCTTTTTATGTTTTTTTAGGGCATTTTCAAAAGCACTAAACATTTCTAAGCGCTGCTCTGGTCTGTCGCGCAGGTCGTCTTCTTCCCAAGGCGTATCTATATAGGTTAGTAAGTACAAATCATATTCGTTTTTATAAGCAGCGTCATTTAGTTTGGTGTCTACAGAACCGCCATAAAACTCTTCTGAGTATACTTTTGTTTCTAGTAAATCTGTATCACAAATAAGTAGTTTATCGGCCTTTTTTGCTAGCGTATTCTCTAAGTTCATTTGTCCGATTGCGATGGGTATTAAGTCGTCTTTTTCACAAATTTTACGCTCGTTATTCCATTTTTCTTGCAGGTATTCACGTGCAAATTCTGGCGTCCAAACGGTATTGTAATGACGTGCTAGTTGCTTAGAAAGTGTTGTTTTTCCTGTAGATTCTGGGCCAAATAAAACAATTTTTACGATGTTAATTGGGTCTTGTGTAAGTTCTTTTTCCATGCTAAATAACCAAAAATTGCAATAAAAGTAAATCCGAAATATTGAAAGCTTGTAAACGTAAATCCTTTATACAGGTATAAAGGTACAGAAATTAGATCTCCAACAATCCAAAATAACCAGTTTTCTATTTTTCTTTTTGCCATTAACCACATGCCAACAAAGAAAACTGCAGTTGTAAAGGTATCTACATAGGCAACCCATGAAGTCCATTTTTCATTGTAATGATATACTAAATACACAAAAATTAAAGTTGCTAAAAAGATAACAACAGCTAACTTTTTTTCTTTTGCTGTCGTTGTAGAAATTGGAGTTACTTGTGTTGCATCTACTTTTCGAGTCCAGATATACCAGCCATAAACACTCATTATAAAATAATAAGCATTGATCATTAGGTCTCCTAAAAGTTCCCACTTTAAAAGTAAATATACAAAAATAAGAGTGCTGACCATTCCTGTAGGGAAAACCCAAATTTTATTCTGTTTAGAAAACCAAACAGATAAAAAACCAAAAATTACAGCAATAATTTCTAAAGTAATATCTAATGTTGAGTAGGTTTTATATTGCTCAAAAAGAAGGTTGAAAATTTCTGTCATTTTGTTTCTTGATAT
>JBLHIE010000134.1:0-4272 GCA_047614925.1 Arenicella sp. | reverse complement strand
AACGCTGTTCCTACAAGAGCAGAGGTAAATGATGTTGCAAACTCTATTATGGATGGTGCAGATGCAGTAATGCTTTCTGGAGAAACTTCTGTTGGGAAACACCCAATTAGAGTAATTCAAAAAATGGCAGAAATAATTAAAGCGGTAGAAAATTCTAAAATGATTAAGGTACCGCATGAAGCACCACATATTAGAACAGATAGATTTATAACAAAATCTATTTGTCACCATGCTGCTTTAATGGCAAATGATATAGAAGCAACTGCCATCTCTACGTTAACAAATAGCGGTTATACAGCTTTTCAAATATCTGCTTGGAGACCACAATCTCAAATATTAGCATTTTCATCAGAAAAAAGAATTTTAGGGAAATTAAATCTACTTTGGGGTGTAAAAGCTTTTTACTATGATAAAAACCTAAGTACAGATGATACGGTTGTAGACATTAACAAGATCTCGAAAGAAAAAGGATTTGTGAAAGCAGGAGATTTAATGATTAATCTTACCTCTATGCCAGTTGAGGCAAAGGGTATGGTAAACACACTAAGAGTTTCTGAAATAGACTAAAACACCCATAACTATAAGTTTTAAAAGCATCTTGATTCCTTCAAGATGCTTTTTTTGTACAATACATTAGCATCTTTAAAATTAATGATAGCGTCAATTAAGGAGGTGTGCATTTGTTCCGAAATTTAAGAGGTAGAAAACCCTCTTTCTTTAGTACAACTTTAATTTTTTAGAAATAATAATGGCATCGTTTGTTACAAAGGGCATCGGCATCATATCTGCTGCCCTTGTGTTTAGGTTGAAGTTTTTATTAGTGAGTAAGTCGTAAGAAATCTCGTTTAAAATAAGGTCTAATTTCTGGGCTAACTTTACACTGAAAGAGAGCGTTACCTCTTGGTCACTATTCCCCATGTGATATACTAAAAAGGTACCACCTTTTACGCCATATTTTTTACCGTCATTTACCAAAACATCATTAACTTTAAATTGATACAAAGTCAATGCTGATTTGGTTAAAAACTCTAGTTTATTTAGTATTCTCTTTGGACTAATTGTCAATTCTAGAAAACGTTTTTCACCAATTACCGTGTCTAGTGTTGTTATAATTTGTGAAGATGAAATTGCTTTATAATCTGTGTTTTTAGCATAATTAAAGCGCGTATTGTACTTGCTTTTGGTCTCTGCATTTTCAATTCCACCTTTTGTAAACTCCCCTTTAAAAACTTGTTTGGTATAACTATCTAAAGTAGTGTTGTAAGTTCCAAAATAGGCGGTTTTAGTATCAGAATCCTGAACATAAACAAGACTGTTTGGTTTCTTACGATCAATAGAGAAGCCGCTATTATAAGTTGCAATACCAAAAAAGGCAAGGGTTAAAAATCCAGCCCATTTCTGTGTCCAAAAAGACTTTTTTTGATGAAAGGAGAGTACCATCAACCCAAAAACTAGCACGATAAAAATAGCACTCACAAAGAGCATTTTTAAGCCTAAGCCAACAGGAAACATTTTTACCATTGGTGCAAAAATGTACACCGTTGGTATTGATAAAATAGTGAATAAAATTCGCTTGGTCTTTTCCTCTAAATTTAAGAAAATAGCAATTGCTAAAATGAAGAGTGCACTGATAACTGGTATTATAAAAAAGCCCGCTCCTTTTAAAGAACCACTTATTATAAAATTAAGAATCAGCCAAAAGAAAATGGGTGCAATCAATAAATTGGTTGTTTTTTCTTCTTTTGAAGTTTGTTTGTAAATGGTTAATAGCAACCATAAATTTAAGAATACAAAGGCAATTATGTATTGATAGCCATTGTAGGTAAATCCATGTAAAATATCCTTGTACTGCGGATGAATTATCAACAAGAACTTCCACAAGCCAAAAGAAATTCCACCACATAAAATCAACGAAATTACAAACGGAATAAAACCTTTAAGAGCTCCTTTTACATCAATTTTATTTAAGGCAAGCCCAAAAATCAACAGCATTAGAAAAAGGATTCCACAGAAAATTGCCATAGGTAAAACCCAAGAAAAAGAGTAGGTTGCCAGTTTTATAAACGGAAAGTTTACATACACAAAATCTTCTTCTGAATTTAAGTTGGTTAAGTCTGAGTTTGAAAAATAATTTAAAGAGGTGGTAAGATAATCTGCTTGGTGTAAAAGGGTTTCTCTATCTAAACGTTCATAAGAATCTTGTGCGGTATGATAATCGAAATGATCTCCTATAAATGCAAAGTTGAGGCCGTTAATATTTGCATCTTCTCTAAAAATAGTTAAATCTGTATCATTGGGTAGTTTTTTATAGATGGAATACATTAAAGAATTTGCTGCAGGAAAATTGGGTTTACTGGCTAAAAACTCAGTGAGTAATTTGCTGTTTTTGCCATTGGTTTCCATGAGCATGTAACTTGGGCCGCCACTTCCTCTTGCTTCAAAATTTAAAATCAAACCAATATCTTTCGTCCAAGAATGGTTGTCTACAAATGCTTGAGCGCCTAATAACCCTAACTCTTCAGCATCAGAAATTAGAATAATAACATCATTTTTTGGGGTTTCATTTTTCGCCAAGAAAGCTCTCAACCCCTCTAATATGGTAACTACGCCAGAGCCGGCATCACTTGCACCCAAAGAAGAATGCGGATTCGAATCGTAATGTGTTAACAACATCAATGCTTTTTCGGAACCGGTTCCTTTTAATTTTGCAATGATATTTTCTGCGGTGGTTGCTGCAAACCATTTTTTATTAATGGCGATTTGTGTTTGAATTTCAGTTTCAAACCCCATTTTTTGTAATTCGGCAACAATGTAATTCTGGACTTTTTTATGTTCTTTAGAGCCTACATAATGTGCTTCTTTGCTAATATTTTTTAAATGGTTAAGTGCATTCTTTAAGGAGAATGCTGTCTGTCCGATGCTTTTGGAGGAGGTGGTTATAGAAGGTTTTAAATCGGCAAAACTCCAATAAATAACACTTAGTATGATAAGCACGGAAACTATGGTAGAGACTCTTTTCATCGCGTAAAATATTTTTTATAAATGTATGAAATAAAAAAACTTGTATTAAAAATAAAAAAGCGTCAGAAAAATAAGCTAACTTTATTACAAACTAAACAACTATTATTATGGGAATTAAAAGCTTTCAAGGAAAAAGAGAATTGAATCAGGTAAAAGAAGATGTACAGATTCTGGTTTCAGATTATATGACTAGCAATTTAATAACCTTTAAGTCAGACGACTCTTTAGATCATGTAATTGAGCAATTAATTGCATATAATATTTCTGGCGGACCCGTTGTAAATGATAAAAATGAGTTGATTGGTATTATTTCTGAAACAGATTGTATCAAACATATTTCTGAAAGTAAATATTACAACATGCCCTCTGATACCAATAATACAGTAGGTAAGTACATGGTTAAAGATGTAGATACGATAGATAAAAACATGAATATTTTTGACGCTGCTTTTAAGTTTATTTCTTCGCACAGAAGAAGGTTTCCTGTAACTGAAAATGGCAAGTTAATTGGTCAATTAAGTCAGAAAGATGTTTTAAAAGCAGCTATAAAAGTAAAAGGAAATACTTGGAAGTAGCAATATTTTTTACAAAGCATTGAAGTGAAGCTATTACCGTTCTTTTCGTATCAATAAGAAAGTATCGTTTTCTAAAGCCAAATATCCCTCATTGTAAATATATAAATAGGTGTTTCCTGTTTTGGTTTTATAGACAGAAGTAAAGAACTGAAAATCGAAACCTTTGTCGTATAACTTGGTTCTTGTTACCTTCGTTTTACCAGAAACGTTTAATTCAGATAAAATTTTATAATTTTTTCTAAGTCGATTGTTAATGTTTCTGATGAGGTTTTTACTGTCTTTATTTACGCTGTTGTTATGTGCATTTCTACAATAATCAGAACAAAACTTCTTATCTACCCTACCTTTTAATGGGTCTTTGCATTCTAAACACTCTCTAGTTTCCATGTTACAAATATATTATAATTTATCTAATTACAAACGACTACAAACAATTACAACCGAAAGTAATTGTTTTGTAACCGAATAAAGCTAGAAAGGTGTCGCAACTTTGCAGTGTCAAACAAACTGACAAAAAACAAATTATAAACGCACACTTCAATAAAAGTGTTTAAAAAACTTATCTTATGAATACGTTAAGAAACAAAGTACAGTTAATTGGTAGATTAGGTCAAGAGCCAGAAATAGTAACCTTTAAAGATGGTAACAAAATGGCAAAATTTTCTATGGCAACAGA
>JBLHIE010000133.1:0-4388 GCA_047614925.1 Arenicella sp. | reverse complement strand
GCGTAATTGGTAAAATAACCATAAACTGACCCATAATTCCTGGCCAAAGCCCTAAAGGAATAAAAGCGGCAACGGTCGTTGCCGTAGAAATGATAATAGGAAAAGCAATTTCTCCAATTCCTTTTTTGGCAGCTTCCGTTCTTGTCATTCCTTCTTCGTCCATTAAACGGTATACGTTTTCAACAACTACAATTCCATTATCGACCAACATTCCTAGTCCCATAATGAGGCCAAAAAGAACCATTGTATTTAAGGTGTACCCCATGGCGCCCAAAATCATTAAAGACATAAACATAGACATTGGTATTGCGAAACCAACGAAAAGTGCATTTTTAAATCCTAGGAAAAACATTAAAACGATCACCACTAGAATAACACCAAAAATAATATTATTGACCAAATCATCCACTTGACCAATTGTTTTTGGAGATTGATCATTAGCAATCGTCACTTTTAAATCCGGAGGAAAATAATTTTTTATGGCATCTTCTACTATTGTGCTAATTTTATCTGCGGCTGCAACCATATTTTGGCCAGACCTTTTCTTAACGTCTAACATAACAACAGCAGCACCATTTTCTCTTGCATAGGTTGTTTTGTCTTTATCTTTAAAGAAAATTTCTGCTACATCTTTTAAATAAATTGGATTTCCTTTTTCAGCTTTAATGACAAAATCGCCTAAATCAGAAGGTGTATCAATTTCACCAATAATTCGGATGGTTCTTCTTTGCTGACTGGTAATAAAGTTACCCGCAGACATGGTTACATTTCCACGATTAATGGCGTTCGTAATATCATCAAAACTTACTTTTGAAGCCATCATCTTGAAAATATCTACTGCGACCTCTATTTCTTTATCTTGCGCTCCACGAATAGCTACTTTCTTAATTTCTGTTAAATCTTCAATTTCATCTTGTAAATATTCTCCATATTCTTTAAGTTTTGCAACTGGGTAGTTTCCAGAAATATTAATATTTAAAATAGGTATTTCTTCAGACATACTCAACTCAAAAACATTAGGCGTTACTTTAGCACCATTAAAGGTTGGCCAATCTTCACCTGCTGTTTCTTGATCTATTTCGTCTTTAACTTGTTGCTTTGCTTTATTAACATCAATGCTTTCATCAAATTCTACGGTAATGATCGAATAATCTTCTTGTGATGTTGATGTAATTTCGACAACATTACTGATCGATTTCAATTTATCTTCTAAAGGGTCGGTAATTAGCTTTTCGATGTCTTCGGCAGTATTACCAGGATATACCGAGCTAATGTAAATTTTCGTTTCATTTATTTCAGGAAAATTTTCTCTAGGCATTGTAAAGTATGCTGAAATTCCTAAATAAAGAATTAAAAACATCAGGACATAAATAGTAGTTTTATTTTGTATTGCCCAAGAAGAAAGTTTAAATTCTTTATCTACTTGATTATTTTTTTTCGCCATTTTCTTACTATTTATTAATCACTTTTACAACTTGACCGTTCGTTACACTTCTTGCACCTTCCATAATTATTTCGTCATTTGCAGCAAGGTATTTGGTAACCTCGATCATATCTCCCTGTGTCTTTCCTGTTTCGATAATCAATCTTTCTGTAACAGCTTCGTTGTTTTCTTTTTTATCTTTTATGATATAAATAAACTGTTCTCCTTTCGAGTTTTCAGAAATAATACTTTGCGGAATTAGCACAGCATTCTCGCTGGTATAATCGTTCAACTTTAACCTTGCTGTTAAGTTTGGTTTTACGTTTCCTTTTAAGTTAGGAACGTCAATTTCTATAATAAAAGAGCGATTACTGGGGTTGATAAAATGACCAACTTGTCTTACTTTAGACGTTAAGGTTTCACCAAGAACAGGAAAGTTTACCTCAACAGTTTTATTTTTTGTGATGCTTCCGATATAGGTTTCTGGAACTTCCGTTTCGATGTACATGTTAGACAGATTTACAATTCTAAAGATTTCTGCACCAGAACCTGGAGCCACAACGGTACCTCGTTCTTTAAAAATAGCATCTATGATTCCAGAAAAAGGAGCTCTAATTGTAGCTTTAGTTAACTGACTTTTTAGCTGTGCTACCGCACTTTGTTGCGCTTCAAAAGAGGTCTTTGTCTGTAAAAACTGAATTTCTGAACCAATTTTTTGATCCCATAATCTTTTTTGACGCTCGTAGGTCGTTTTTGCTAATTGCGCATTTGCTTCTAATTGTGCAACTTGCTGCGACATACCACCATCGTCAATTTTTGCTAAAACTTGTCCTTTAGAAACACTTTGACCTTCTGTTACAAATACACTTTGTAAAATTCCTGGCATTTCTGGGTATATTAAAATATTTTGTTTGGTTTGCACATTTCCTTGCAACTCGATAAAGTGCGTAAAAATTTCTTCTTTTACCAAATACGTGGTAATTAAAGGCGTATTTTTATTAACATCTAGGGCATCAATTTTGTCATTTAATTTTTTCAATTCAGCAGATAGTGTTTGTTGCTTTGTAGTAATTTCTATCTTTTTAGATTTTATTTGTTTGATGTCATTCGTTGCTAAAATAGCATCTACAGAAACTTCTTTTTTATTTCCGCAAGAAGCTAATAAAAGTGTCACAGTGATTAATAAATATATATATTTCATGATAATTTTGTTATTTGATTGGTAAGTTTAGTGCGTTTTCTAGGGCTGCTTTATTTGAAATTACATCTAACATAGCTTGTATGTAATTTTGTTGTTGTGCGTATAATTGATTTTGAGCTTGTAGCAAATCGAAACTAGAAGAGATGCCTTCAAAAAATTTAATTCGCTGTTTTTTTTCTATTCTTTCTGATAAACTAACATTCTTTTTTGAAGTTTGATAATTTTCGATACTTAATTGATACTCGTTTTTTGCTTTTTCAGCCTGTAAGCTTAAACGTTGTTTGGTTTCTTCTAGACGTAAATCGGCAGTTTCTAAAGCTATTTTTGCTTGCGCAGTTCTAGCTTTTCGGCCAAAACTACTAAAGATGGGTACACTTAAACTAACTCCTAAAAGAGAAGAATCAAACCAACGTTGGTTGCCATTTAAAAATGTAAATGAACTTGAAAAAGCTTGACTGCCATAATTTATAAAAGTGCTTAAGGTTGGTAAAGCTTTACTTTGCTCTAACTTTACCATTAATCGATTGCCTTCTCTATTATTTTCCGCAATTTTAAAATCGATATGATTATTGACATTAAATTCTTCAGAAATTAAATTAAGATTCATGTTTTGTATCGCTAAAGAGTCTAAAGAGTCTGTTAAAATCAAGGGGGTATTTATAGGATTTCCGAGTGAAAGATTTAGCATTTGATACGCAATACCTTTCAACCTTTTTACACTATTTAATTGATTTTTTAAGCTACCTAACGTAATTTCTAATTGTTCAACATCTTCTTCTTCATTTAAACCATTTTCGTAAATTTTCTTGGCATCATCATAATTTTTTTGAAGGATTTTAATATTTCTCTGTAACACAGCAATGCTACTTTCGGCAACAAGTACATTTCCGTAGGCATTAATAACGGCCTCTCTAGTTAGGAGCTCTGTTTTTTCTTGTGCCTGTTCAGAAATTTTTAAAAATGTTTTAGCAGACTGTAATCCAACGAGATAAGATCCGTCAAAAAGTATCTGGCGTAAAGTAACAGTTGCATTTACGTTTTGTTTTGTACCAAAAACAAACTCTTCGTCAATACCATCGCCATTAATATCGGCTACAGAAATAGGTTGTCTTAAAAAGTTTTGATAGTCTACTTTTGCATCAATCTGGGGCAAACCAATAGTGGTTGTTTCCCAAACTTTTTCATTTGCAGACGCTATATCATTTTTAGAGGCTTTTGTATTATAACTATTTTCTAGAGCAAAACTAATAGCCTCCTCTAAAGAAAGTTGCATTGTTTTCTCTTGCGATTTTAAGGAAATTGTAAAAGCGAAAAAAGAAAGTATGTACAGATACTTTTTCATTTATAATTGATTTTTTTTTAGTTGATGTTCTAGTTGGTTTAATCCTTTTAAAGTGCTGATGGCGCGCAAGTGATATTCTAAATAATAATTCATTAAAGTATTCATCGAGTATTTTTTTAAAGGAAATAGTTGTTGATCTTTAATACCAATCATTCCGTTAAAGTAAATTCTGCTTGTAAAATCGATATCCATAGTGGTTCTGAACAAACCAGAATCGATACCTCGCTGCAAATTATCTTGAATTGTTTCTTGCATCACATGAAACTGTTTCTTTTTTAAAGACACATATATGGAAGGATAATGTTTTTGAAGCTGGTACAAAGGCGATGACTTTTCGTCCTTTAAATGTTCCATTACAACACGTTTAATATGAAACAATTCGTCAATAGGGCTCAGCTTTTGATCACAAATAGTGTCTATGC
>JBLHIE010000132.1:0-4454 GCA_047614925.1 Arenicella sp. | reverse complement strand
ATAAAACACCTATGACACCTTTAGAGGCGTCAGAAAAAATAGAAGCTATTAGATACCAAGAAATAGGAAAAAAAATTAAAATGGTAGAAACCACAGTAGAATCTGTGGGAATAGATACCCCAGAAGATTTGGAAAAAGCAATAAAATACCTAAACCTTTAAAAATGTTTAAAGATATTAAAGTAATTGCTTTTGATGCGGATGATACCTTGTGGACAAATGAAACCTATTTTAGAGAAGCTGAAGAAGCTTTTGCAGGACTCCTTTCTCAATATGAGACTAAAAGTGAGATAGACAAAGCATTGTTTAAAACTGAAATCAAAAATTTAGCCATTTATGGCTACGGTATAAAAGGATTTGTATTGTCTATGATAGAATGTGCTTTGGCACTTTCTAATCAAAAATTACCTCAAGAAACCATTCAAAAAATTTTAGATATCGGTAAAGAGATGCTAGAAAAACCAATAGAACTGTTAGACGGAGTAGAAGAGGTTCTACAGCGTTTACAGGGCAAGTATCGACTAATAGTTGCTACGAAAGGAGATTTATTGGATCAGGAAAGGAAATTAGAGAAATCTAATCTTTTGAAGTATTTTCATCATGTAGAAGTTATGAGTGACAAAAAAGAGAAAGACTATTTAAAGTTAGTAAAGCATTTAGATATTATGCCTGCTGAATTCTTAATGATAGGAAACTCATTAAAATCTGACGTTTTACCACTTTTAAATATTAATGCCAGCGCAGTTCACGTACCTTTTTACACCACTTGGGTTCACGAAGAGATTCCTTTAGAAGCCCAACAAAAAACAGATTACATAACTTTAGTAAATATCAAAGAATTGATAACGCTCATTTAAATAAATAAACTAACTTTGCACTTTTAAAATTAAAATATATTATGGCTAGCATAAAAAACTTAAAAAAAGACATTAATTATACGTTAGGTGATATCATCGGTTTTGTAACTGAAAAAGTAGATCCTAAAGGAGATAATAAAGAGGTTGAAGCAATTATAGATGAAACTATAAATACTTTTGATGCTTTAATAGCAAAAATTAACCAAAAAGGTGTTGAGAACAAAAAAGCACATTACCAAGGTGTAAGTGCAGATTTAGAAGCGAAAGCGGGTGAGTTAGTTGCTAAAATTAACAAGCTTTAATCTTAACATTTTTTAAACATTTTTTTAACAACCATCAACTTTAAGTTGATGGTTTTTTTTAGTAAATTTGAGTAGAGATACTAAATGTTCTTTTTCGAGCGTTATCACTATAAAATACTAATAATTATGGCTAGAGCAATGTTCGAGTACACAAAGGTGATCTTAAAGAAGGTTAGTTTTAATTCAGACTTGTTTTGTAAGGAATTAAAAAAAAGTTTGGACAATTTGTTGCCTTATGAAATAGAAGAGCTGATAATTTGGCTAAAAATTTTCACAGCTAATAAACCAGAGTTATTGGTCTGTATGACAATTATAAAATAAAAAAAAGAGGCGCTAGCCTCTTTTTTCGCATTAATAAATAACTATAAGCTATTCTCCTCCTTTTCTCCCTTTACCGTATTTACGCATTAACTTTCTTGCAAATTCTCTTTCAGAAAGATAAAGCTTCATAATTTTTTTGTAGGACATAAATTTCGAAGCTTCAGAAATAAAGGCTTCTTTTGCATTGACCATTTTTTTATCTAAAGCTACTTTTAGTAGTACCAGTTTTTTGGCTTCTACTTCCTCTAAATTTTCTAAATCACCAACTTCTTTTATTTTATTTTTAAATTCAGATCTTATTTTATTTTTAGAAAAATCTAATTCTTCTTGATGCTTGTGGTAAACAGGCCAAAACTTTTGTGCTTCTTTCGCATTGAATTTAAGTTCTTGTGTAAGATAGGCAACTTTTAGCGCTTTAATTTTGTCTCTAGTTTCTTTGTCGTGCTGACCAAAAGATTTAGAAATGACTAGAAGTAGTGTTAATATTATGATGTATTTTTTCATATTAATAGTTTTCGTTTAATATAGAGTGCTCTTCTGAATAGATCATATATTCTTCAATTTCGTCATTTTGTATGTCTGTGAAAGCAAAATCATTCTCATTAGAAATTTCGCTATTTAATAAAGTGGCAAAATCTTGATTTGACAATTCATTGGAGTTTTCTACAATCCAATTTTCTATATCAATGTAACCCAGCGTGTCGAAATTAATTTCTTTAGCATTTGAAGGATTTAAGTAATTAATACTTAAAAACAATGCTATAGAGGCTGCAGCAGCGAAAGGTATGTACTTCAAAAACGTATTTTTTAATGTAATAACTTTTACTTCTTTTTTTAATCCTATTTTTTTTACAATGGAACTCTCTACCTCTTCAAAATAATTTTCAGGAATGGTAAAACCATTTTCCTTTGGAAGTGCTTCCTCTAAAAGAAAAGATGAAAAGCGTTCTTCAGCACTACTAAAATAATTTTTAGGTGCAGAGAAACCTGTACTTTTAGGTAGTACTGATTTTAAAAATGCTTCACTTTTATTTGTTTTTTGCTCCATCTTATTCTTTAGACCTTAATTTTTATAAAAGGTTTAATCTGTTTTCGTTTTTATATAATTTTCTATCTTCTTAACCGCATGAAAGTAAGAGGCTTTCAATGCACCAACGGAAGTTTTAAGTATTTCAGAGATTTCTGTATACTTTAAATCATCAAAATATTTCATGTTAAAAACTAATTGCTGTTTTTGAGGTAAAGTAGCAATTGCTTTTTGTAAAATATTTTGAATTGCTTCTCCCGAAAAATAAACATCACTCTCTAAGGTAGATGCTAATTGTTCATGTATGTCTGAAACCGTTGACTTTCTCTTTTTCGCGCGTCTATTTATAAAGGTTATTGCCTCATTTGTAGCAATTCTGTACATCCAAGAAAACAATTTGCTTTCTTGATTAAATTTGTCAATATTTTTATAAACTTTTATGAAAGTGTTTTGTAAAACATCATCTGTATCATCATGAGAAATCACAATTTTACGAATGTGCCAGTATAAGCGCTCTTTGTAGAGAGAAATTAATTCTCTGAACGCTTTTTCTCTAGTTTGAACATCTATTAAATGTGCTATGAAAACAGTTTCGTCTGTCAAGTAACTTTATTTTTAAATTAGACAAAATGTTTCCCGAAAGGTTTAATGTGCTTTTAAATTATTTACTGACTCTTGATTTAGAATATCCGAACAATCGTTTTTGTTTGATGATTTCAGGAATCCCTTTGGGTAACATTTCTTCCCAATCTTTTTCTCCATCTCTAATCATTTTTAAAACAGTTCTTGAGAAAATATCTAAAATTTTAGGGTCGAAATCATCAATATTTACAAGTTTACCATTATTTTTAAAGAACTTATACAATTCTTTGACTCTTGGGTGTACTTTTAAGTTTTTACTGTTAATATAAGTTCCAGTTGCTTGGTCAAGGTACGGGTACATGTATACTTTTAAATCTCTGTAAAAAAGTTTACCAAATGCTTCTAAAATTCCACCGCTTAAATTGCGGTAGTATTTTTCATCAAAAATTTGAATAAGATTGTTCACTCCCATAGCAATTCCCATTCTTTCTTTTGTGAATTCACTAAAATACTCTACCAATTTAAAATATTGTTGAAAACTGGTAATCATTACATTTTGTCCGAGAGAACAAAGTAATTCAGCCCTATCTAAGAAGTCTCTTTCATTAATTTTTCCTTCAGCGGAAAGATTACTCAACGTAATTTCAAAAATAACTTGTGTATTTTCTTCCTTTACTTTATTTTCTTTTAAGAAAATCTTTTTAGACTTCTCATACATGTCCATATTTACTTTGGTTACAGGTCTAAAACTACCACGTAAAGCCAGAATATTCTTTTTATATAATACTTGTGCAGGCAATAAGTTGTTTCCGTCAGGACCAAACATTACAGCATTTGTCATTCCGTTTTTAAGCAATTGTAAACTCATTAAACGGTTGTCTACGTATATAAAACGGGGTCCAGAGAAATTAATCATGTCAATTTCTAGCTGGTCGCTAGTTAAATTATCGTATAAAGATTTTACCAATTCTTTCGGATTGTCATTTAAGTAAAACGCACCATATATTAAATTGACACCTAAAGTTCCCAAGGTTTCTTGTTGCAAACGAGCATCTGTTTCTTTAAAACGAATGTGTACAATAATTTCATTGTAATCTTCTAAAGGATCTAGTTGAAAGCGAATACCAACCCAACCGTGACCTTTGAATTTCTTTGCAAAATCTATAGTAGTTACAGTATTCGCGTAACTAAAAAATAATTTATCTGGATGTTTAGCTCTACTTAAGCGATCTTCCATTAAATCGATTTCGTACCCTAACATTTTTTTAAGACGTGGCTGTGTAACGTAGCGCTTGTCTTCTTCAATACCATAAATAGCGTCAGAAAAATCTTTGTCATAGGCACTCATTGCTTTCGCAATAGTACC
>JBLHIE010000131.1:0-4481 GCA_047614925.1 Arenicella sp. | reverse complement strand
ATATTCTAAAACAGTAGCAGATGTGTTAATTCCGCCAGATGCAGGATTACCAAAAGAAATATTCATCGCATTGTTATCAGCTAACCAAGTAATGTTTCCGTTTCCTTCGAAATCATCCATAGGATCTGTTGATAAAGCTTCTGTCCAACCAGATCCAGAGCCTAAAGGATAAGTACCTCCCAAACTAGCTAGAAAAGCTTCAACACCATCTCCGCCTTTACAGGCAGTCGAGCCATCTGTTGAATTTTTACCACTATAATCCCAATGTGTTTCATCCCAAGCTCCTGTATCTACAGTTCCAGATTTCCTTGACACTACAGAGTCATCATGTTCCCAAATAGTATCATCATCTGCATCTGTTTCAGTTTTTCCAAATTGGCTGACAACTGCACCGTTTAATACGATTTGATAGCCATCATCACCATTTGTAGACCTCGATCCTTCTTCGATCGTATTTGAAGCATCGAAAGTAGTTCCTGGAAATTCAGCTTGCATTAGAGCAATGTCTCTTACAATATATATAAATTTGTTAGAAATAGTTCCAAAACTAGAAACGTCAATCTGAATATTTGACCAAGGATCCCCATTTTGCATATAATTTAATACAACTTCTGTTGAAAAATCTACAGTACCATCAACATATAATTCTACTGATTTAACATATGGCGCTCCACAATCTGTTTCAATAATTTTAGTAATCGTTACATTTTGAGCAAAGCTCACAAAGGATAGTACTAAAAAAGTAAATAAAATGTAATTTTTTTTCATGTTAATTGTTGTTTAGATTAGTGTGTTTTTTATTAGGTTTCCAAAATTTTCAAAAATCAATAAATTCTTTTGTAAGTTAAACTTAGTAATTCCTATATTGATAAATAATACCACAACAAAAAACATACATCACAAAAAAAAAATACGATTATTACGGACAATGCAAAAAAACAAGCGATTTTGTAGGGTTTACTAATTTATAGTTTCTTGAAAAAGAACAAAATGTATTGGTAATGTTGTAATAATATAACACTACTCAACATCTTTAAGAAAAGGATTTTTATTTTATATTAAAGAAAGAAGAAAAAAAAAGATCTTTAATTACTAAAAAGTAAATTTACTCATCATTAGCTATATTACTAAATCATTATCATTTAGAATAAATGAAAGTTTTTGTCTTCCTAATCTTATTACAATAAGAAAAAGAATATAATTAAAAAAACTCAAAGAAATAATATTAATTTGTATGTTTTAAAAAAGGAAACTATTATTAAAATATTGTTTTAAAATAAAGAAATTTATTTTCATAATCGGAAATATTTAAAGAGTAAATATAAAAATATTTTAGCTGTTTTTTATTACAAAACAAGCAGATTTAATACTGTTTTTTTTTAATATTCCATGCACCTTATATAACAAAAGTAAGTTTTCTAATTTCTAGAAAACTTACTTTATACAATTTTTAAAAAAACTTACTAATTAAAACTTCAAGTTTTCATGCTTATCCCAAAGGCCCCAGTATGCTCCAACAACACCTTCATTACCTACTTTCCATGACTCGTCAAAAGAAGAGAAATAAAAGAGCTCTATATTCTCTTGTGCAGACCAGGCTTGTGCGTTAATAAAATACTTCATAGCATTTTCTTCAGAAGAATGTGCCCCTTTTAAACTTTCTCCTTTACTTGGCCAACCAGATTCTGTAATAATCACTTTTTTACCTTGTGCTGCATTGCTCGCTTGGCTAAACATTTGTTGCATATGATTTAAAGAATGGTCAATATTACAGCCTTCCCAGTAAGGGTAGCAGTTTGCCAAAATCACGTCAGAAGCTTCCACTAATTCTGGATGACTTGAGAATTCGTAATATGCATCAACATACCCTACTTGAACGTTAGGCAATGCTTCCTTTACACGTTTGAGATACCCTAACAATTGCTCAAGTGTTAACTCTTTTCTATACAATACTTCGTTTCCTACAGCCGCAATGTCTACACAACCTTCTTTTCCTAGTTGAATTAAAGAAATAATCTCTTCTTCATTCTTTTCTAAATCATCACTTAGCCAAGCACCCACCATATTTTTCATACCGTGCTTGTGCGCAATGCGTGGTATGTGTTCATTACCTTCTATACAAGAAAATGAACGCACCCATTTGGCATAGGGTTTTATAATTTTAATCCTTCTTTCTACTTGTTCTTGCGTAATAACATCGCCAGGTTCCTGCCCATCTTCATACATACTAAAGCAAACACCATGCATCCCTTTTTTTAATGTATCTCTCCAAAGCTTTATTAACTCTTTATTCGAATAATCTGTATAATCGACTCCTTCATGCGTACTAAATTCAATTCCTAATTCTGCAAAACGCTCTTGACTTTTCGAAAAATATTGCTCTTCTCTGTAAGACATTATTTATATTTTATTTAAATGATTAAAATGTTAAAAATTAGTTTTTGTTTTCTAATTTTCGGGGATTTTTTTTTTATTATATTAACTATATTTTAATTTCTCATTTTTATCCCAAATTCCCCATCGCGCACCAAGTTCTCCTTCTACTCTTACTTTCCATGATTCATCAAAAGAAGAGAAATGCATCATTTCAATTTCTGATGTATTTGCCCATTCTTGGGTTTGAATAAAATATTTCATGGCATTCAATTGAGAAGGGTTTGCATCACCAACGCTTTGCCCCTGACTTGGCCAACCTGTCTCTGTAATAATTACTTTTTTACCATTCGCAACTTGCTTTGTAATTGCATGCATTTGTCTTAAATCTGTTAAAGACTCTTCAATGCTAGAACCTTCCCAAAATGGGTAACAGTTTGCTAAAATCACATCTGAAATTGCCACTAAGTTGGGTCTTTGAGAAAACTCATAATAGGTATCTACACAACCAACCGAAATTTCTAACCCTTTTAAGGCTTCTTTTACTCTTGTTATATAAGCTAATAATTCTTGCTCAGAAATATCATTTCTTAATAGCACTTCGTTCCCAACTGCCGCAATATCTACCACTCCAGATTTCGCAAGTGCAATCAATGCTGCTATTTCTTTTTCATTTCTCTCTTTATCATCACTAATCCAAGCCCCAACTATTGTTTTTAAACCTTTTTCTTTGGCTATTTGTGGAATCATCTCATTTCCTTCTGTACAAGCAAAAGAACGCACTGTTTTGGTATACGAAGAGATAACGTCCATTCTTTTGCGAATTTGACTCTCTGTTAAGATATCACCAGCAACTTGTCCCTCGATATACGGACTAAAACAAAGTCCGTATAAAGTTTTATTTAAGGTATTTGTAAACATTTTCTTGGTTACTGATAAATCTTTATTGCTGAAATCTATTTGCTGAAAAACTGGCAATGGGGCACCGTTTTGTAATAAAGCTGCCAACCTACCGCCTTCATATCCTGTAGTGGTTTGTTTTACTGCTTTTCTCCTTTTTAATTCTGCGCTAATTTCTAGTGCCTTTTCTTCTGTATGGTCATAATTACGCATGATCCACATAGCACCAAGTGTGCCAAGTATCGGCAAGCCTGAGTAGAAAAAGCGTATTCCTGTTATAGAAGCTTCTGAATTTACTGTATCAGGTACAAACCCTACTAATGCCATAATAGCACCTGTTGCTAATCCTGCAAATGCGAAACCAAACTTTACCATTAACCAATAAATAGCTCCAAAAACACCCTCTCTTCGTTTTCCTGTATTCAATTCATCAATATCTATAATATCTGAAGTCATAGACATCATTATGGTAAATAAACCTCCAATACCAAAAGAGAAAAAAGGCAATGCAAACAAAAACATATAAGGCTTACCCGGTATAAATAAAAACCACAGCATAATATAACCTAAAACAGAAATACCTTGTGAAACTAAAAAAGCTTTCTTTTTACCAATAGACTTCGACATCTTAGCTACAATAGGTATAACCAAAAAAGTGGTTGCTAATGCACCTACACTTCCCAACAAGGTAGGCCAAAGACCTGCTGCTCCTGCATCACCATTAAATAGATAATAAACTACAATAAAAAATGAAAAACCAGCAACTACGTTAAAAGCATTAAATATTAAAAATGTTGAATAACATAATTTTCTAAAAGCTGAAATCTTAAAAGCTTCTATAAAATTATTTAAAATTAGTTTTAAACTTCCCTTAATTGTTTTTAATGTTAAAGGCGTCAAACTTGCGTCATCTTTAGTAGACTTACTCTTTATAAACAGTGCAGGAACCATCGCCAAAAGAGCACAAAAAATAGCAACCCAAATACCTAAAGTTCGCGTTGTTTCAGTTGTAGTCCCAAACCAATCATTATCATACATTACCACCCAAAACCAAGGAGCAATAACCCAAGCCCATTGCCCAATCGACTGTGCAACTGCCATAATATTTGTACGTTCATGAAAGTCATCACTCATCTCATACCCCATTGCTACATATGGCACAGAGAAAATAGTGAGTCCCAAATAAAAGACTAAAGACCATATCAAGA
>JBLHIE010000130.1:0-4552 GCA_047614925.1 Arenicella sp. | reverse complement strand
TATCTGTTAGTTTTAAGCCAATTTCTTCTAAAACTTCTCTTTTTGCACCTTCTAAAATTGCTTCACCAGCACCAATATGTCCCGCAACAGAAATGTCCCAAATTCCGGGAAACACTTTTTTAGTGAGTGCTCTCTTTTGAAGGAGTATTTTTTTTTCCAATGTAAAGAACCAAATATGCACAGTTGCGTGAAACCAGCCATTTTTATGCGCTTCTGATTTTAAAGCCGTTTTGCCCGTTATTTTTCCTTCAGGAGTTAAAATGTCAATGAATTCATCCATGTTGTTGGCAATTTTTAAAATATTTCGTTTCTTTTTTAGTGTTTAAAAAAGGTTTTTAATTGAATCCTTCATCTAAAAATCGACTTTTTTTTTCTTCTCTAAAGACAGGACAAAATGCAGTTTGTCAATTTTTTAAAATCCTCTTTTGTGTTGTATAAATGACATGAGAGACGGATATAATTCCCTCTAAAAGAGATAAAAATATGCGCCTCTTTCAATTTACTTTTTAACTTTTCTAGATCTAATTTTTTGGGCAATTCAGCACCAAATAAATGATGCGTTCTAAATGCTGCATCTTCAATAAAACAACCATTTTCTTGCAAAACTTGAACAGCTTCTGCTGTAATTTCTTTGCAATATGCTTGAATGGCTTCTGGCGTCCAAATTAAAACTTGCTGTAAAGCCGCAATTTGCATTTTTATATGTATAAAATTGGCGTGCTCACCAACCGAATATCTATTTGCTAGAGGTTTGTAATTCGATTCATAAACAGTTAATTTGTTCATGTTTTCACTATCTACACGATTAGACCAATTTTCCTCTAAGGGAATACCATTGTCAAAATACGCACCAAAATACCCATAACCACAACCATAAGGTCCAAAAAGCCACTTGTATCCTGCACAAATTAAGGCATCGGGTTTTATTTCTTTTACCGAGAAAGGCAAAGCACCCACAGACTGACTTCCATCAATAATTAGTAATGCATGATATTGTTTTGCTTTTTTACTAATTGCATTTAAATCAAATAAAGTTCCGTTTGCCCAATGAATATTACCAATACTTACAAGGGCGGTTTTATCAGAAATGGATTCTAAAATAGCAGCATTCCAACTTTTGCCCCTGTTTTCTGTTGCCAAGGGCATTGGAATGATCTTAATTTTTGCATCAAATTTCTTTGCTAATTTTTCCCAAACATAATAATTACTAGGAAACTGCTCCTCAACCAAAATAATTTCATCGTCTTGTTTTAAAATGATGTTATTGGCGGCAGTAGCCAAGCCATAAGAGGCAGAAGGAATATTGGCAATGCGGTTGTAATTATCAGTATCAATCAATTTAGCAAAGAGTTTTTTTACCTTTTTTACAGGTTCAAAATAATTGGCTGTTCCAATTTTGTAAGGATGACTTTTCTCTAAGACACCGTCAATTCCTGCTTGCTCAACGACTTTAAAAGATGGCGATTGACTCGCGATATTTAAGTACGTTACTTCCTCTGGAATGCTAAACAACTGTTTTTGATTGGGGAGTTTCATGAGGTATTTTTTTAGAGATGGATTTTACTAATTGTTACAAATGAAAATTAGTATGTCATTTCAAAATGATTTAAAAACGATGGAGAAATCTCATAAATTGTAACTTAAAATCATGAGATTTCTCTTGTCGTAAAATGACACTTTGATCAAACAAATCGCTTCGTACATCGCAATGATATTTCAGTGTTTATTTATTCAAAATAAGAAAATGTTTCATCGCCTTTGATGTTTAAAAGCGTTTCATAAATCATTTTAATTACATTTTCTACGTCATCTCTATGCACCATTTCTACAGTGGTGTGCATGTAACGAAGTGGCAAAGAGATTAATGCAGAAGCAACACCACCGTTGCTATATGCAAAAGCATCTGTATCTGTACCTGTTGCTCTAGACAAAGCAGAACGTTGAAAAGGTATTTTATTAGCTGTAGCTGTTTCTGTAATTAAATCACGTAATTTCTGTTGAACAGCTGGTGCGTAAGCAATAACGGGTCCTTTTCCTAACTCTAAAAGACCTGCTTTTTTAACCTCTATCATTGGTGTAGTGGTATCATGTGTTACATCTGTTACAATAGCAACGTTCGGTTTTATGGTATGTGTAATCATTTCTGCACCACGCAAGCCAATTTCTTCCTGTACAGAGTTTGTAATGTACAGGCCAAAAGGCAATTCTTTTTTGTTTTCTTTTAATAAACGCGCAACTTCAGCAATCATAAATCCGCCCATTCTGTTGTCTAAGGCTCTACAAACAAATTTGTCTCCGTTTAAAACATGGAACTCGTCTGGATACGTAATTACACAACCTACATGAACTCCTAAAGCTTCTACTTCCTCTTTAGTAGTGCAACCTGTATCGATAAAAATATTATCTGGTTTTGGCGCCTCTTCTTTCGCTTTATCTCTTGTGTGTATTGCGGGCCAGCCAAAAACACCTTTTACAATACCGTTTTTAGTATGAATATTTACAATTTTACTAGGTGCAATTTGATGGTCTGAACCACCGTTTCTGATAACATAAATAAGTCCATTGTCAGAAATATAATTTACATACCAAGAAATTTCATCTGCATGTCCTTCAATGACAACTTTATATTTTGCATCAGGATTTATAACTCCAACTGCCGTACCATAGGTATCTGTAATAAAAGTATCTACATATGGTTTTAAATAATCCATCCAAATTTTCTGACCTTCCCATTCATAACCAGTAGGAGCAGCGTTATTTAAATATTTTTCTAAAAACGTAAGTGATTCTGTATTTAAAATTGATTTTTTTGCCATTATATGTAAATTTAAAAGATTGTATTTTTTTGCTAATTTGTTTATTGAATGTAAAAATAAAGCGATTTTCAGGAATTGCATTAAAAAAATCACAAAAAGTGTAACAAAAGTGCTTATTTTTATACTAATTCTAAAAGTAAATATCACTAAACTTAAAAAGATGAAGCTCGTAATAAAAAACCTTACAAAAACATATAAAAACGGTGTAAAAGCAATTGACAATTTAAGCTTAGAGATTGGTACAGGAATGTTTGGTTTGCTGGGCCCAAATGGTGCCGGTAAATCTTCTTTAATGCGAACAATTGCTACGCTGCAAAGTCCGGATTCTGGTGCTATTTCTTTTGGTGATATTGATGTTTTAGAAGACAACATGTCGCTTAGAAAAGTGTTGGGTTATTTACCTCAATCTTTTGGTGTATATCCTAATATGTCGGCAGAAGAATTACTAGACTATTTTGCGACGCTAAAAGGAATTTCAGATAAAACAGAAAGAAAAGCCATTGTAAAAGAAGTTTTAGAGATTACCAATTTATATGAGGTAAGACGTAAAAATGTTGCTGGATATTCTGGCGGAATGAAACAACGTTTTGGGATAGCACAATTGTTGTTGAACAGCCCAAAATTAATTATTGTAGATGAGCCAACTGCGGGTTTAGATCCTGCAGAAAGACATCGGTTTTTAAACGTTTTGCGTGAAGTTGGTAGCAACTGTACTGTTATCTTTTCTACGCATATTGTAGAAGATGTAAAGGAACTGTGCAATGAAATGGCAATCTTAAATGGTGGTAGAATTTTAAAACATGCGACACCGCAAGAAGCAACCAAAGAATTAGAAAATACTATTTGGAAAAAAATTATTGAGAAAGATGATTTAGAAGAAAACATGAAGCTTTACAACGTATTGTCTAGAAATTTCAATCCAGATAATACCTTAAATATTAGAGTGCATGCAGCAACAAAGCCCTCTGAAGATTTTGTGGCCTCAGCGCCGCAGTTAGATGACGTATATTTTATAGCTTTAAAACAAGATGAACCAGTTTTAACGAGTTAAGAGTTTTTAATTACGAATTTTAAGTTAGGGTTTAATATAAATTTTAAAATTAAACTAAAAAAACGAACCACTCAAAAAACGAATCACTCAAAACTTTTTATGATGTTTTCAACAATATTTAAACAGGAATTAAAATACTGGTTTCACAAACCTGTATTTTACATATATGCAGCCATTTTTTTAGTATTGGCCTTTTTCATATCAGCTACAACTGCCGGTATTTTTGATGGTATTATGGGAACCACTAGTTCTTCTAGGATTGTAAATTCACCAATTAATGTAACTGGCTTATTCAATGGTTTTACGACCTTAATTTTCTTTTTATTTCCTTCTATTATTGGTGTTTCTATTTATAGAGACTTTAAAAGCGAAATGCATACCATTTTGTATTCGTACCCTTTTACAAAAGCCAATTATTTATTTGCAAAGTTTTTCAGCGGAATTTTAGTAGTTTCTTTGATTGTTTTAGCAATTGCATTGGGAATGATGATTGGTTTTCGTTTTCCAGGAACCAACTCAGAAATTGTAGGTGATTTTAACGGAATGAGTTATTTGCAAACGTATTTGGTATACATTCTACCAAATATATTGTTTTTTGGTGCGGTGGTTTTTGCGGTGGTTACTTTTTCGAGAAACATTGCAGCGGGTTTTATTACCGTAATTATACTCTTATTTGCACAAGGCG
>JBLHIE010000129.1:0-4571 GCA_047614925.1 Arenicella sp. | reverse complement strand
GTCTTCTTATCTAGTTGGGCAATTTTAGCTCTTACCCTAACTTTACCACCTCTTTTACCGTCATTATAATTGGTGAAATCTGCAATTCCTCCTGTGATAAAATCAGGTAAAATTTTAAAACTCTTCCCTTTTAAATATTTAATAGAAGCATCAATCAGTTCAATAAAATTATGTGGTAATATTTTGGTTGACAAGCCTACTGCAATTCCCTCTGCACCTTGCGCTAATAGTAATGGAAACTTTACAGGTAAATCAATCGGTTCTTTTCTTCTACCATCATAAGACATTTTCCAGTCGGTAGTTTTCGGATTAAAAACAACATCCAATGCAAATTTAGACAGTCGAGCTTCAATATATCTTGAGGCCGCCGCACGATCTCCTGTTAAGATATTTCCCCAATTTCCTTGCATGTCTATGAGCAATTCTTTCTGGCCAATTTGCACCATTGCATCTGCTATAGAAGCATCTCCGTGCGGATGATACTGCATGGTATGACCAACAATGTTCGCTACTTTATTGTAACGCCCATCATCTAAATCTTTCATAGAGTGCATTATTCTTCGCTGCACAGGCTTTAAACCGTCTTCTAGAGAAGGTACTGCTCTTTCTAAAATAACATACGAAGCATAATCTAAGAACCACTCTTTATACATTCCTGTAATCTTAGTGATGGTCTCAACAGCATCTGTTTCATTATTTAGAGCATCAGACTGATTTTCTAAATTTGACAATTCTTCCTCGTGTTCGTTTATTTCTTCGCTCATAGTCTATCCTTCGTCTTCTATAGTATCCAACTCAACCTTTAAATTCTCGATAATAAACTTCTGTCTATCTGGAGTGTTTTTCCCCATATAAAATTCCAACATTTGTTCAATAGACATTTCCTTATCTAACATCACAGGATCTAAACGAATATCATCTCCAATAAAATGGACAAATTCATTTGGTGAAATCTCACCCAAACCTTTAAATCGAGTTATTTCTGGTTTTCCTTTTAACTTCTCTATTGCGTCTCGTTTTTCTTCTTGCGAATAACAATAAAAAGTTTGCTTCTTGTTCCGAACTCGAAACAAAGGCGTCTCTAAAATATATAAATGCCCTTCTTTTATCAATTCTGGGAAAAATTGCAGGAAAAATGTAATTAATAACAATCGAATATGCATCCCGTCCACATCGGCATCTGTTGCAATTACAATATTGTTATACCGCAAGTCTTCAATACCCTCTTCTATATTTAAAGCCGCTTGCAATAAATTAAACTCCTCATTTTCATACACAATTTTTTTACTCAATCCGTAAGAATTCAAAGGCTTTCCTTTGAGACTGAAAACCGCTTGTGTATTTACATTTCTCGATTTTGTAATAGAACCAGAAGCAGAGTCTCCCTCTGTTATAAAAAGGGTGGTTTCTAGGTAATTTTCCTTTTTAATATCTCCTAAATGGATTCTACAATCGCGTAATTTTTTATTGTGTAAGTTTGATTTTTTAGCTCTGTCTTTTGCTAATTTTCGGATTCCAGAAAGTTCTTTCCTTTCTTTTTCTGCCTGAATTATTTTACGCTGTAAACTGTCTGCTACTGCTGTATTTTTATGTAGGTAATTGTCTAAATTAGTTTTTAGAAAATCATTAATATACGTTCTTACTGTTGGCAGCTTTCCTCCCATGTCTGTAGAACCTAGTTTTGTTTTTGTCTGACTTTCAAAAATAGGCTCCATTACCTTTATCGCAATGGCAGAAATAATCGATTTTCGAATATCTGAAGCTTCAAAGTTTTTACCGTAAAACTCTCTAATTGTTTTTACAAGCGCTTCTCTAAAAGCTGTTTGGTGGGTTCCTCCTTGTGTAGTGTGTTGCCCATTTACAAAAGAATGGTATTCCTCTGAATATTGGGTTTTACTATGCGTTATAGCTACTTCAATATCATCTCCTTTTAAGTGAATTATTGGATACAACATGTCTTCTTGATTGTTGTTATCTTCCAATAAATCTTTCAATCCGTTTTCTGAGAAAAACTTTTCTCCATTAAAAATAATGGTTAAGCCCGGATTTAAATAGACGTAATACTTCAACATTTTTGCTACATATTCATTTCTGAATTTGTATTTCTTAAAGATTTCTTCATCCGGAATAAAAGAAACTTTAGTTCCTTTTCTACGAGAACTTTCTTCTAAAAAATCTTGACTCTCTAAGTTTCCTTGGCTAAATTCTGCGGAGGCAGACTTCCCATCTCGGGAAGATTCTACTCTAAAAAAAGAAGAAAGTGCATTTACTGCCTTTGTACCAACACCGTTTAAACCAACAGATTTTTTAAAGGCTTTGGAATCATATTTACCACCAGTATTCATTTTAGAAACAACATCAACCACTTTTCCTAAAGGAATTCCCCTCCCGTAATCGCGCACCGTAACTTTAGTTCCCTGTATAGAAATTTCAATGTTCTTTCCAGCACCCATCACGTACTCATCAATAGAATTATCTAAAACCTCCTTAACTAAAATATAGATTCCGTCATCTGCAGAAGAACCGTCACCCAGTTTACCAATGTACATTCCTGGCCGCATTCTTATATGCTCCTTCCAGTCTAAAGATCGAATATTATCTTCTGTATATTTTGTTTCTTGAGTCATAAATACGGTATTCCATTTAAGTTTGAAGTACTCGTAAAAATAAGATTTAACAGATAAAAATAAAATGAGTTTCCCAATTAGTTATCAACAGGATTTCAACGAAAATTTAGCGGTTCGCTTTTGACTTTTACCCCTTCGCCAATAGCTAATTTATAGCAGATAAAATCTCCTAAAAAACACAAAATAAAACAATATGTTATATTTTTAAACAAATCAGATTTTATTAAACAATTTAATTACTTTTGACAAAAACAAATTATAATAATCGTGGAAAGAACGCAACTTTTAGAATTAGCAAAAAAATACGGCAGCCCTATATATGTATACGATACAGGTAAAATAGAATCGCAATACAACAGACTTACAGCTGCTTTTAGCACCGTAAAAAGCTTAAAATTAAATTATGCTGTAAAAGCACTTTCAAATATTAATATTTTAAAGTTTTTTAAAAATATTGGTGCTGGTTTAGATACCGTTTCTATTCAAGAAGTGCAATTAGGGCTAACTACCGGAATTGATCCAAAGAAAATAATTTTTACACCAAATGGTGTTTCTTTAAAGGAGATTGAGGAAGTTGCAAAAATGGGTGTTCAAATTAATATCGACAATCTTTCAATTTTAGAATTATTCGGACAAAAACATCCAGAAATTCCTGTGTGTATTCGTATCAATCCACATATAATGGCAGGTGGAAACTCTAAAATTTCTGTGGGTCATATCGATTCTAAATTCGGAATTTCTATTCACCAAGTTCCACATATAAAACGTGTAGTAGAAAACACAGGCATGAATATCAACGGAATTCACATGCATACCGGTTCTGATATTTTAGATATTGACACTTTTTTACGTGCTACAGAAATCTTATTTGACGTTGCTAAGCAATTTGATGACATCGATTTTATCGACTTCGGAAGCGGATTTAAAGTACCTTATAAAGAAGGAGATATTTCTACAGATATAGAGCAACTAGGTTTACAATTGTCAGAAAGATTCAATGAATTTTGTATTGAGTACGGAAAAGAGATTACCTTAATGTTCGAACCTGGAAAATTTTTAGTTTCTGATGCTGGTGTTTTCCTCGCAAAAGTAAATGTGGTAAAACAAACCACCTCTACCGTTTTTGCGCATGTAGATTCTGGATTTAATCACCTAGTAAGACCAATGATGTATGATTCGTATCACCACATTACAAACATTTCAAATTCTGAAGGAAGAGACCGCTACTACTCTGTTGTGGGTTATATCTGTGAAACAGATACGTTTGGTTCTAACAGAAGAATTGCAGAAATTTCTGAAGAAGATGTGTTGTGTTTCCATAATGCCGGTGCCTACTGTTTCTCTATGGCCTCTAATTACAACTCGCGCTATTTGCCTGCAGAAGTGATGGTACACCAAGGAAAAGATTACTTAATTAGAAAAAGACAAACCATTCAAGATATTTTACACAATCAAGAAATTGTTACATTTCCTGAAGTAAAAAAAAATGTAAAAGAAGCCATTACTGCCTAAAAATAAAAAACTAAATTTAGCCACGAATTCACACATCTTAATTTGTGAGTTCGTGGCTTTTTTAATTTAAAAATTTTACGATGAAAACGCGACTATCTACTTTTGATGATGTGCCAGAAATTATGATAATTATTGAGGATGCAAAAACATATTTGGCTTCTCAACATATTGATCAGTGGCAAAAGGGCTATCCAAATACGGGCCAGATTAAAAATGATATCAAAAACGGAGAAAGCTATGTAGTAGTAAGTGATGACAATGTAGTAATGGCAACGTCTATGTTTACCATCAATAAAGAACCAACCTACAAAGTAATAGCAGGTAATTGGCTTGTAGATGAAAATGACACCTACGGAGTAGTTCATAGAATGGCTATTAAAAAGGAATTTAGAAAATTTGGCTTGGCCACTTTTATGTTTCATGAATTCCACA
>JBLHIE010000128.1:0-4584 GCA_047614925.1 Arenicella sp. | reverse complement strand
CAGAAGGAACCAACGAACATCATAAAATTGAAGGAATTTTTAAAGCCTTTGCAAAAGCAATGAAAATGGCCGTAAAAAGAGATTCAAACAAGATGTTTTTACCAAGTACAAAAGGGGTTCTTTAAATAAATGACGAATTATAAATTTTTAGTTTTTAGTAATTTTTACTAAAAATTAATAACCAAAAACTATTAGCTAATTATGAGTATCATAATTATAGATTACGGCGCAGGAAACATTAAAAGCATTCAGTTTGCTTTTAAACGTTTAGGTGTAGTTGCCCTTTTATCGAATAATATTGATGAAATTAGGGCTGCTGATAAAATAATTTTCCCTGGTGTTGGTGAAGCAAGTTCTGCAATGAAAATGTTACAAGAAAGCGGATTGGACAAAGTAATTCCTACTTTAAAACAACCTGTTTTAGGCATTTGTTTGGGCATGCAATTAATGTGTAATTCCTCTGAAGAGGGAAATACAAAAGGTTTGGGCATCTTTGATGTAGCTATAAAACGTTTTTCTAAAGCCGTAAAAGTTCCACAAATGGGTTGGAATACCATTTCTAATTTAAAGTCTGATTTGTTTACAGGAATTAAAGAAAAAGAATTTATGTATTTGGTGCATAGTTTTTATGCTGAAAATTGTAAAGAAAGCATTGCTACTACAGTTTATGAAATTGAATATGCAGCTGCATTGCAGAAAGATAATTTTTACGGAGTACAGTTTCATCCAGAGAAGAGTAGTGTTGCTGGCGAGCAAATATTAAAGAATTTTTTGGAACTAAAAACCAACAACTAAAAACCAACAACTATTTTGAGAATCATACCAGCCATAGATATTATAGACGGAAAATGTGTTCGTTTGACCAAAGGAGATTATAGTACCAAGAAAATATACAACGAAAATCCGTTAGAAGTAGCCAAAGAATTTGAGGCTGCAGGTGTCGAATATTTACATGTAGTAGACTTAGATGGTGCAAAGGCGAGTCAGATTATCAACTATAAACTATTAGAACAAATTGCAAGTAAAACAAATTTAAAAATTGACTTTGGAGGTGGTTTAAAATCTGATAAAGATTTAGAAATTGCTTTTAATTCCGGTGCACATCAAATTACAGGAGGAAGTATTGCCGTTAAAAATAGTGATATTTTCGAAAGCTGGATTGAAAAATATGGTGCGCACAAAATAATTTTAGGAGCGGATTTTTATCCAGATTCTTCAGGAGGAAAAATAGCAACAAATGGTTGGCAAGAAGAAAGCACTTTAGAACTGATTCCTTTTATAAAGGGATATCATTACAAGGGAATACAGTATGTAATTTGTACAGATATTTCTAAAGATGGTATGTTGCAAGGACCTAGTTTCGATATGTATAAAGACATTTTGTCTGAAACTAAAGATATTAAATTAATTGCTTCTGGAGGAATTTCAACCTTTGATGAATTGCCTATATTGGCAGAAAATGGTTGCGAAGCGGTAATTATTGGAAAAGCAATTTATGAACATAAAATTAGTTTAAAGCAGTTGGAGCAATATATACTTAATAATTAGCCATTTGCTTTTAGCGGTTCGCTATTTGCAAACGGCTAAAAGTAAAAAGCGAAAAGCTATTTAAAATGTTAACAAAAAGAATAATACCTTGTTTAGATATTAAAAACGGAAGAACTGTAAAAGGTGTCAATTTCGTAAATTTAATTGATGCTGGTGACCCGGTAATTTTAGCAAAACAATATGCTGAACTAGGAGCGGATGAATTGGTGTTTCTAGATATTTCTGCTACTTTAGAAGGCAGAAAGACGATGCTAGAAATGGTTTTAAAAGTAGCTGAACAAGTTAACATTCCGTTTACAGTTGGTGGCGGAATTTCTTCCGTTGCTGATGTAGCGCTGTTGTTGAAATCTGGGGCAGATAAAGTTTCTATCAATTCATCAGCAATAAAAAGACCTGAATTGGTGAACGAGTTGGCAGAAAAATTTGGAAATCAGTGTGTGGTGGTTGCTATTGATGCGAAGCAAATAGACGGAGAATGGTTGGTACATTTGGCAGGAGGAACTATTTCTACAGAGCTGAATTTATTCGATTGGGCAAAGGAAGTAGAAAGTCGTGGTGCTGGAGAAATCTTGTTCACTTCTATGAATAATGATGGCACAAAAGCTGGTTTTGCAAATAAAGCTTTGGCAAAATTATCTACGGAGTTAAATATTCCTATTATTGCTTCTGGTGGCGCAGGAACTGTGCAGCATTTTGTAGATACTTTTAAAATTGGAAAGTCAGATGCAGCTTTGGCAGCAAGTGTTTTTCACTTTGGTGAAATAGCTATTTTAGATTTAAAAAAAGAGTTAAAGAAGAATAATATTCTCGTAAGAATATAGGGTTATAAGTTGTCACTAGAACGGACAACTATTTTAGAATGAAAGAATTACAAATTAAGGCATACGACCATAAATACCATCAACAATTTAAAGACATTTCTTTAGATTGGCTGCATACTCATGATTTGTACGAAAAAGCAGATGCTGCTTTATTAGACCATCCTCAAAAATATATAGATAATGGGAGTTTTATTTTTTTAGCACATTATGATGATGAAATTGTTGGAACCGTAAGTTTAAGTCCGTTAGAAAAGAATACATTTGAAATAATGAAATTAGGTGTAATTGATGGCTATAAAGGATTAGGAATTGGCAGAAAGTTAATGCAAATTTGCATTGATGTATGCATTGAAAAAGAAGTCAGATTAATTACATTAGATACAAGTAGTAAATTACAAAATGCCATTAAACTCTATGAAAAATTGGGGTTTGTACACGTTGAAGTAACAGCTTCATATTACGAATCTGCCGATGTGAAAATGGAATTAAAATTAAGACAATGAAGATAGATTTTAATAAAAATAAAGATGGATTGGTACCCGCAATCATTCAAGATGCAACTACAAAGAATGTTTTAATGTTGGGGTATATGAATGAAGAAGCGTTCCAAAAAACAAAAGAAACAAAGTTGGTTACTTTCTTTTCTAGAACTAAAAACCGTTTATGGACAAAAGGAGAAGAAAGCGGAAATGTACTAAATCTAGTTGATATGAAACTAGATTGTGACAATGATTCTTTATTGATTCAAGTAAACCCTAACGGCCCCACTTGTCATAAAGGTTCAGATACGTGTTGGAACGAAGATAACAATCAGAAATACGGTTTCTTTTCGACCTTAGAGGATACCATCACAGAAAGAGTTGCTAATAAAGATACGCAGAAATCTTACGTAGCTTCTTTGTTTGCCAAAGGAATTAATAAAGTAGCGCAGAAAGTAGGTGAGGAGGCTGTAGAAGTCGTTATCGAAGCAATGGATGATAATGATGAATTGTTTTTATATGAATCTGCAGATTTATTGTTCCATTATTTAATGTTGTTGCAAGCCAAAGGTTTTAGTCTAAAAGACATTGAGGTTGAGTTGAAAAATAGACAGAAATAGTATTTTAAAAGCTTTAAAACATGAATTTTTATGAAATCAACCAATTCTAAGGCACTTATTATTGTAGCATTTATTGCTATTTATATTATTTGGGGTTCTACCTATTTATTTAATAAGATTGCGGTTACAGCGTTGGCCCCTTTTTTCTTAGCCTCTATTCGCTTTATTTCGGCGGGACTTTTAATAATGATTATTGCTAAGTTTTTAAAGTTTAAAATTTCAATTACAAAAAAGCAATTTCTAAACTCTTTAATAGCAGGTTTTTTATTTCTAGTATACGGTAACGGAGTTTTTGTTTGGGCACTAAAATATGTAGATAGTGGTTTTGCTGCTTTGTTAGCGTCTACGCAACCGTTGTTTGTTTTACTATTAATGCGTTTAATAGATAGAAAGCCGATGCAAAAAGAATCTATTATTGGTATTTCTTTGGGTTTAATAGGAATGTATTTGTTGGTAAGTCAGAAAGAAATTGCTGCTTCAGAAGGCAGTATTTTGGGCGTTTTTATGATTTTCACCTGTGTGCTAAGTTGGAGTTATGGAAGCGTATTTGTATCAAAAGCAGATTTACCAAAAAACTTTTTTGTAAGTACCGGATATCAAATGCTAACAGCTGGAACCATACTGTTTATTGGAAGTTTAGTTTTTAAAGAAACGTGGGTTTCTCCTTTTGATTGGAGCAATGAAGTAGGCTTGTCTATGTTATTTCTAATATTTTTTGGTGGTATTGTAGCCTTTACCTCTTTCAATTATTTATTAAAAATGGTTTCCACAGAAAAAGTTGCAACTTCTGCCTATGTAAATCCTATCATCGCAATGCTGTTAGGTTGGTATGTTTTAAATGAAAGTTTATCAACACAATCTGTCATTGCTTCTGTTGTCTTATTAACAGGAGTTTATTTTATAAATTCCAGAAAAAGAAGGTAGTTCTAGTCTTTAAAAACAGTGAGGAACATTATTTTTAAAAGTCCTTTTTAATTCGTGCTAAGTTCCGTTTATTATCTCGATCTTTTATCACTTCACGTTTATCGTGCGTTTGTTTTCCCTTTGCTAGCGCAATTTCTAATTTAGCAAAACCATTGTCGTTTATAAAAAGTCGCAAAGGCACAATCGTATTCC
>JBLHIE010000127.1:0-4683 GCA_047614925.1 Arenicella sp. | reverse complement strand
TGTTTATTGGTTTTATGAATGCCAAAGATATAAATAAGACGATCAATATAGCGGGTAAATATTGCGAACTGACGACTATAAAGTAAATTTCATAAGTTTCTAATTACTTTTAATTTAATAAACTTCACTTAAATTCCATTTCTCTATTCTCAATAAAGTAACTATCTTTATCCGCTGTAATTAGTCACTTTTTTAATGGAACGCTACAAAGAAAATCAATTAAAAGTATACAACTCTCTTTCTAAAAAGAAAGAAGATTTTAATCCCATAACAGAAGGTTACGTTGGCATGTATGTCTGTGGTCCAACGGTATATAGCAATGCACATTTGGGCAATGTTAGAACATTTATGTTTTTTGATATTGTTTACAGATACTTATTACATTTAGGGTATAAAGTACGTTATGTACGAAATATTACGGATGCTGGCCACTTAGAGAACGATGCCGATGAAGGGGAGGACAGAATTGCTAAAAAAGCACGCATTGAAAAAATAGAGCCTATGGAAGTGGTACAGCGGTATACTGTAGATTTTCATAATGTGCTTAAAAATTATAATTTTTTACCACCAAGTATAGAGCCAACAGCAACTGGTCATATTGTAGAACAAATAGAAATGATTAAAGAAATCATTGAAAAAGGTTTTGCTTATGAAGTAAACGGTTCTGTTTATTTTGATGTTTTAGAATACAATAAAAAAGAACATTATGGCATTCTTTCAGGCAGAAAAGTAGAAGATTTAATTCACAATACGAGAACCTTAGACGGACAGTCAGATAAGAAAAATCCGCAGGACTTTGCACTTTGGAAAAAAGCAGATGAACGTCATATTATGCGTTGGCCTTCGCCTTGGAGCGATGGTTTCCCTGGTTGGCACTTAGAATGTTCTGTAATGAGTACAAAATATTTAGGTGAACAATTTGATATTCATGGTGGTGGAATGGATTTGAAATTTCCGCATCACGAATGTGAAATTGCACAGTCTAAAACGTGTAGTGGTAAAACCCCAGTGAATTATTGGATGCACACAAATATGTTGTTGTTAAACGGTCAGAAAATGGCAAAATCTACAGGAAATTTTATTTTACCGAATGAAATTTTATCAGGTGAAAATGAGATTTTACCAAAAGCATTTACTGCAAGTGTAGTTCGTTTTTTTAATTTACAAGCCAACTATAGAAGCATCTTAGATTTTTCTGGTGAAGCTTTAGAGGCTTCAGAAAAAGGACATTCTAAACTGATGGAAGCCGTGAACTATGTAGACAAGATAGAAGCAAGTAAAACTTCTACTTTCAATGTTCAAGAATGGACAAAGTCTTGTTATGATGCAATGAATGACGATTTCAATACACCTATTTTAATAGCAAATTTATTTGAAGCCGTAAAAACAATCAATCATATAAAAGAACAAAATGCAAGTTTAACTATAGAAGACTTAGAAGAGTTTAAAACAGTTTTAAATGGTTTTGTTTTTGATGTTTTAGGTTTGATGAATGAAAGTTCTCAAGACAATTCAGATAAGATAAATGGTGTGGTTGCACTGCTAATCAAGTTAAGAAAAGAAGCAAGAGAAAATAAAGATTGGGCATTGTCAGATCAAATTAGAGACGAATTGATTGTTTTAGGAATTCAATTAAAGGATGGTAAAGAGGGGACAACGTTTTCTGTAAACTAGATAAAGATAAGTTGAAGTCATTTAATCTCTGAATATATAATTTTTGAATAAGTTTTTATCATATCCGTTTATTCTGTTAGTTCGTTTTTACCAAGCAGCCATATCACCATTTACCCCAGCAACATGTAGGTACAAACCAACATGTTCTCATTATACCATAGAAGCCTTGCAAAAACATGGTTTATTTACTGGAGGTTGGTTGGCTTTGAAAAGAATCTTTAGTTGTCATCCGTGGGGCGGAAGTGGTTATGATCCTGTGCCTTAATTGGTATTTAAAAAATTGAAGAATTAAAAAGATTGAAAACAATAATTTTTTTAATTTTTAATAAGGAAGTGTTGAGTGAAAGTTAAGAGATAAAAGTAAGTAATCTTTCAATTATGAACGATTTAATTTTTCAATAGTAGTAATATGAGTTTTTTAGCAATAGAATGGAATCCTTCAATAGGAATAGATTTAGGTTTTTTTGTAGTTCGCTGGTACAGTTTAATGTTTGTGACCGCTTTTTTGTTGGGTTTACACGTTATGAAAAAAATCTATGTAGCAGATAAAATTCCTGTAGAAAAAGTAGATCCATTATTTATGTATGTTTTTATTTCGATGCTTATAGGAATGCGCTTAGGAGATGTTTTTTTTTATAGTTGGGAATATTACCAGCATCATTTACTTGAAATATTTTTACCAATAAAAGAAAGTAGTACAGATACTTTATTTGGATTTATCAAAGGCTGGAAGTTTACAGGCTTTACTGGTTTTGCAAGTCATGGTGCGGCTATAGGAATTCCTATTGCACTCTATTTTTACGCTAAAAAACACTTACAAAAACCTTGGTTATTTATTTTAGATAGATTGTCAATAGTAGTTGCTTTGGCAGGATTTTTTATCCGTTTCGGTAATTTTTTCAATTCAGAAATTTACGGAAAAGAAACTGGCACTAGTTTTGGCGTTATTTTTAAGGCAGCCGGAGAAACAACAGCAAGACACCCAACACAATTATACGAGGCTTTTAGTTATTTAGCCTTATTTCTAGTGATGTGGTTTTTATATTGGAAAACAAATAAAAAGCAACAGATTGGCTTTCTTTTTGGATTATTCATGTCTGTTTTATGGTCTTTACGTTTCTTTATAGAATTTTTAAAAGAGCCACAAGTTCAAGAAAGAGGACAAGAATGGTTCTTTAGTCCGTTAAATACAGGTCAAGTTTTAAGTATTCCGTTAGTATTGATAGGTGTGTGGTTAATGTTGAGAAAATCAAAAAAAGAAGCTTAGATTTCTATGGAAAAATTAAAACAACGTTGGGGAATCGAAAACAATTGGGCTATAGTAGCTATTTTTATTGTTTTTGCAATTAACGGTTCTTTCGCTACTTGGGTTGCAAAACCAGTTACTATGTTTTTTGGATTAAGTACAGAGACGGTATCGGGATACGTATATTATCCACTAAGATTTTTATTGATATTTCCTATATATCAAATAACCTTGCCAGTTGTTGGTTGGTTTTTTGGTCAATTTAAATTTTTCTGGGCGTTTGAAAAAAAGTTTTTAAGCAGGATCGGATTGGGATTTTTATTTAAATAATAAGGACTAGTTCTTACTAAAATCTTCTTTTATTTCTTTATTTACAATGTAGGTATAAATCCACATAATTGTAAAAGTAGGCAGCACATCTATTGGCAATAGCTCTTCTAAAAAAGAAACAACTCCTGCAATTTTACCTCTTCTACCTTGGTACATCTTAGTCATGATATAACCCGCCAAAGGCGCCCAAAGTATACCGAAAAAAGGAACGGGTATAAAACCAACGGCATCTAAAACAAGACTTAAAAATAATTTTGTCAATTTATTCTTCATTTATAAGGATTTACAAAAATCTCATCAAAAAATATTAAATATCTAAAGAATTCTATAATTTAGCTAAAAATACTATATCCAATTGGAATTTAATCAGTTTAAGAGTATAATTACTTCTTTAAAATTTAAAAAATTAGGTGGCTTAGAGGCACACTATAAATTAGCACCAGAATTGCGATTAAAATATGATACTGAGAAGATAGCGGCTAGTAATCCGAAAAAAGCTGCAGTTTTAGCTTTGTTCTATCCGAATGCAAATAATGAAACTACATTTTTACTAACCAAAAGGGCAAGTTACAACGGCACGCATTCTGCTCAAATAAGTTTTCCGGGTGGTAAAGTAGATTCCTTAGATACAAGTTTGCAAGAAACAGCTTTAAGAGAAACTTTTGAAGAAGTAGGTGTGCAGCTAGAGTCTTTAGAGATTTTTAGAGAAATAACTACTGTATACATTCCTCCAAGCAATTTTTTAGCAACTCCTTTTATGGCCATTGCCGCAAAAAAACCAAAATTTAATACCAATTACGAAGTTGAGAGTATCATAGAGGTGCTGCTAGAAGACTTATTGGATGATAACTCCTTGTCTACCGTAAATTTAACAACTTCTTACATGAAAAACATAGATGTACCTTGCTTTAAATTAAATGATTACATCGTTTGGGGTGCCACTGCGATGATGCTTTCAGAAATTAAAGAACTTTTAAAGTGTTAAAATTTATGATTTGTTTCGTAAATTTGTAGTCAATCAACCTTGTAAATAAAACGTATAATGTCTTTTATAAAAAGAAACCCTTTTGGTCATATTTTATTTCTAAAAAAAATAATGATTAGAATTTTCGGATTAATTTCCCACGGACGTTATCGTAAATTTAATAACTTAAAAATAGAGGGCTCAGATATTTTAAGGAACCTGCCAGATAAGAATGTGCTTTTTATATCTAATCACCAAACTTATTTTGCAGATGTAGCTGCAATGTTTCATGTCTTTAACGCGGCATTAAGTGGTAGAGACGATTCTATTAAAAATATAGGCTATATTTGGCACCCTAAATTAAATGTATATTTTGTTGCCGCAGGAGAAACAATGAAATCGGGCTTGTTGCCTAAATTATTCGCCTATGCGGGTTCTGTTTCTATAGATAGAACTTGGCGAAGCGATG
>JBLHIE010000126.1:0-4685 GCA_047614925.1 Arenicella sp. | reverse complement strand
TTACAACTCCTATGTTTGGTTCTATTGTACAGAAAGGAAAGTTGGCACTTTGCGCTTTTGCATTTGATAAACAGTTAAATAAAGTTGATTTTCCTACGTTTGGTAATCCTACAATTCCGGCTTTCATTTTCTTTGGTGTTTCGATAAAAAAGGTGCAAGAATCAAAATTTGATAATTGCCATATATCTTATATTCATAAATTTTCCTGAACTCAATTCAGAAAAAATATTTATTTTTTTTTCTAATTCTTATTTTAAAAGAGTTTTTACTTAAACGAAGTGTGACTTTCTTAAAATTTTCAAAAGGCAAAGATAATACTTTGTTAATTTTAATTGTCTTTTTATTCAGGAATATAAAATTGAATTATATTTCAAGCAATATAAAAGCTATGTTAAAAAAAGTACTCTTTGCTTGTTTATTTTCCTTTGGAAGTTTTGCCTATTTTGCTCAAAATATTTCAGGAAAAGTATACTCAAAAAACACCTTAGAACCTATTGAAAAAGCAGCTATTACTACAAACTTAAATAATGGTACTGCTACTAATGTCTTTGGAAACTTCAACTTAAATCTAAAAAACAGCACCTCTGTAACCTTTTCTTGTTTAGGTTATGAAACTGAAACACTCTCCATATCAGCTTTAAAAAAAATAAATTTCACGGTATATCTTACTGAAACGATACATCAACTCGCTGAAATTAAACTTCAAATCGCGAAAATATCACTAGATACCTTGCTTAGAAAAGCAACAAAAAGTATGCAAGAAAACTATATTTCTAAAGCGATACAACAAGATATTTATACCATTGAAAATCAAAAGATAGAATTTCAACAATTAGAATTAGAATTAAAGTCAAGTTCCATAATGAGTAGGAAAAATAGAAAATTAGCCCAAAACGAATTAGAAAAATTTTCTATTCAATTGCTCCGTCAGAATCCAAAATTCTCAAAAGAATTTATAGGTGAAATTTCTTCCAGAAAATTAGCTAAAAACAAAACAGGTGAATTAAAAACTATGCAAAATGTAAATGCGCTTTTTGCTTACAAAAGAAACACATTAAACAAAGACTTATCTGTAAATTATATTCAAGAAAATTTGCAAAACATTGTTTTAAAACATCTGAGAAAAGATAAAACCTATAAAATAAAAACAGGGCTATTCAAAATTGAAGATTCTTTGTCTTTTGCAAAGGTTATTAAAATGAAAGATTCTATTAAAAAAGATAATTCTTATCAAGAGTATGAAATTACAGCCTCTAAAAGAAATATAGAAAGCAATGGCTTATTTATAAAGCAAGAGAATGAAGAAAATTTCTTCAACCAAAAACACTATAAGCATCAATTAGAAAAAAATGAGTTTTTAGGAACTCAAAAATATTACGTAATTTCTTTTAATCCTAGAAAATCGAAAGCTAAATTTTCTGGAAAGGTGTATATAAACCCTTCTGATTTCACCTTTAAAAAAGTGATCTATAGTTACGCAGATGGAAAACGCGGAGCTCATCTAAATTTAAAATGGGCCTTAGGTGTAAAATACGCTGAAAATGAAAAAAATTGCGTATTATTTTATGAAAAAGAAAAAACAGGCAAAGTCTACACTTCTTATTATAAAAATAGCTTTAAAAACTATGGGTACGTAAATAGGTCTATAAAATTTATAGAAAATTCTAAAGAAAAGGAAAAAGTAACATTTAATATAAAGGCAGAAGTAGTTGTTTCTGAAAATATTGAAACCTTACTTTACAATACTAAATTTGTTAAAAAAGAATCGATAAAAAACTACCAAAAAGAAGATATTATGAGGTTGAAAGAATATATTTCTAAAGAAGAATATGAACTCTCGTATTGGAAAAACAGAAGTTTAATTAAAAAATATCTAAAAAAATACGAATAAAAAATCCCGAGCTTAAAACTCGGGATTTATAGTACTTCTTAATTATTGATTCTTGGTTCTTGGTTCTTGGTTCTAAAAATCAAAAAAACTTTTATGAGTCGTGCATATGTTTTTGCTTCGCTAACAACACTTCTTCAGTTTCTACATTATCTTCATCTGGCACGCAACAATCGACAGGGCAAACTGCAGCACATTGTGGTTCATCATGAAAACCTTTACATTCTGTACATTTATCTGCAACAATGTAATAAATTTCATCTGAAATTGGTTCTTGCGTTTCGTCGGCGTTTATAGATTTACCATTTGGCAACACTGCATTACCTTTTAAATCTGTTCCTTCTGAATACTTCCAGTCGTCTGCGCCTTCATAAATTGCAGTATTAGGACACTCAGGTTCGCATGCCCCACAATTTATACATTCATCTGTTATTATAATTGCCATAATTTTCTTTTCTGTTTTGTACCTTTGCTACGGCAAAAATAACGCCAAAATTAGTCACAACCAAAATAAATGGATAGTATTCAAAATAGAATTACTGCTTTCGTAAAATTAGGCACTTTTTTAAGTCAGTTTTCTCAAGAAAAATTTGAGAAAGCAGCAGGTATAGAGCATAACGATCTGTTTTTTGATGGTTTCAAACATCAAATAAAAATAGCACAAGAAAAAAATTCTTGGTTTACAAAAGACAATATTATATTTGCCTTAGACAGCTGGTCTAAAGCATTGACAAAAAGCAACTTAGAAAAATGGATTTCTAAAAATGCTACAGATCAGAAAGCACCAAAAACAGTGGCCATTGTCATGGCAGGAAATATTCCATTGGTTGGTTTTCATGATTTTTTATCGGTTTTAATTTCTGGGCATTCGGTTTTAGTGAAACAATCTTCTAGCGACAAACACCTACTCCCTTTTTTGGCTAAATATTTAGAATATGTAGCGGAAAATTTCAAGGGAAAGATTATGTTTACTGAACAAAAAATAGAAAATTTTGACGCCGTAATTGCAACTGGTAGCGACAATACTGCCCGTTATTTCGAGTATTATTTTAAAGACAAGCCAAATATTATTCGGAAAAGCAGAAATTCTGTTGCCGTAATTACAGGAAAAGAAACAGCAGAAGATTTAGAAAGATTATCTGAAGACGTTTTTAGATATTTTGGTTTGGGTTGCAGATCGGTTTCTAAATTATATGTACCCAGAGACTATGATTTCAATAACTTTTTTAATGGAATGTTTGTCAAGAAAGACATCATTAACAATGCAAAGTATGCCAATAATTACGATTACAACAAGGCTGTTTATTTAATGAGCTTATTTGACTTGTTAGAAAATGGTTTTTTAATGATCAAAGAAGATGAGAGTTACTCCTCACCTATCGCAACTATTTTTTACGAATACTATGATAATGAAATCGATTTAAAAATAAAATTACACCAAGACAAAGAAAAGATTCAGTGTATTGTTGCTAAAGGCTTCATAGAAAATGAAATTGCTTTTGGTGAAACCCAGTATCCACAGTTATGGGAGTACGCAGATGGTGTAAATACGTTGGATTTTTTATCCACCCTGTAATTTTTTAAATATTCCAATTTTAGACTCTTTAAATACTTACAAATGAAAAAACATAATTTTAGTGCAGGCCCTTGTATTTTGCCTCAAGAAGTTTTGCAAAAAGCATCTGAAGCGGTGCTTAATTTTAATGAAGACAATTTATCTTTAATTGAAATATCTCACAGAAGTAAACCCTTTGTGGCTGTTATGGACACTGCAAGATCTTTAGCTTTAGAGTTATTAGGGCTAGAAAACAAAGGGTACAAAGCCTTGTTTTTACAAGGTGGGGCTAGTTTAGAGTTCTTAATGGTGGCCTATAATTTATTAAATAAAAAAGCAGCTTATTTAAACACTGGTACTTGGGCAGACAACGCCATAAAAGAAGCAAAAGCTTTTGGAGAAGTGGTAGAAGTTGGTTCATCAAAAGACAAAGGTTTCAATTATATTCCTAAAGGATACAGCATTCCTGAAGATGTAGATTATTTTCATTGTACAAGTAACAATACTATTGTGGGAACACAGATGAAAAATTTTCCAGAAACAACTGTTTCTCTTATTTGTGATATGAGCTCAGATATTTTTTCGCGTCAGTTAGACTTTGAAAAATTCGATTTAATTTACGCGGGTGCTCAGAAAAACATGGGTCCTGCAGGAACAACACTGATAATTATTAAAGAAGAAATTTTAGGAAAAGTAGAAAGACACATCCCTACAATGCTAAATTATCAAGCACATATTGCCAAAGAAAGTATGGCTAATACACCTGCAGTTTTTGCAGTGTATGTTTCTATGTTAACCATGCAGTGGTTAAAAGATTTAGGAGGAATTAAATTTATTGAAAAAGTAAACAATAAAAAAGCAGCACTTTTATATGCTGAAATTGACAGGAATCCCCTTTTTAAAGGAATTGTTGCCAAAGAAGATAGAAGTATTATGAATGCTACCTTTATACTAACAGACACCTCCTTAACCGAAACATTTGATGCGCTTTGGAAAGCAGCAGGGATTAATGGTTTAAATGGCCATAGAAGCGTTGGTGGTTACAGGGCAAGCATGTACAATGCATTGCCATTGTATAGTGTGCAAGTTTTGGTAGATGTAATGCAAGAATTAGAAGAAAAAAAATAATATAATAATTTGAAAATTTAAGAATGTAATAATTTTTAAATATTTCAATTTTTGAATGTTTGAATAGATGATGAAAATATTAGCAAATGATGGAATTTCTCAAAGCGGAATTGA
>JBLHIE010000125.1:0-4706 GCA_047614925.1 Arenicella sp. | reverse complement strand
AAACAGATTGCTTATCGCTTTTTATATTTTTGGAATGTAATGACTGTTGTCAAATTCCTTTCTTAATTCGTTTAAATAATTAGAGATACTTGCATCGTATTGCACATCTCCAACGCGTAAAATAAATCCACCTAAAATAGCTGGGTTTATAACATTTTCTAAATTTGCCTTTTTACCCGTTAAAGCGACTACTTTGTCTAAAACTAGTTGCTCTACCTCTGGCGTTAATGCAACTGCAGTGGTAACCTTTGCAACTTGTGTATGCTTTAAAAAATCATACACAATTGCATATTTTGTTGCAATAGATTTTAACATTGCAATTCTTTTGTTGTCCTGTAATAAATGGAACAGACCCAATGTAATGGTATGTACCTTGCCTTCAAACAATGCGTTTAACACATTCATTTTATCTACTGCTTTCACAATAGGGCTATTTAACATTACCGCTAAGTCTTTATTCTCTGCAATGGTATTAGCTATAAATAACATATCATCGTTTACTGCAGTTTCAGACTCCGTATCTTTTGCAAGATTTAAAATTGCTTTGGCGTAACGTAATGCTGCTCTTGCGTCTTTCATTTATACTTAGTTTAAAGTAACATCTTTTAAGATTCCTTCAACTAACGCTAGTTGGTCTTTCTTATTAGATAATTCTTTTTTAATTACTGTTTCTGCAATACCAATAGACAATTCTGCAACGGTTTTTTTAATTTCTGCCAATGCAGCTTGCTTCTCTTGATTGATAGAAGCTTGGGCTTTTTCTATTAAAGTAGCAGTAACTTCTTTAGCGTCTTCTTTTGCTGTTGCAATCATATTATCTGTAATATTTCTTGCATCTTTCATCATCTCGTCTCTTTCTGCTCTTGCTTCTTTTATCAATCTTTCATTATCAGATTGTAAATTTTGCATTTCTTTGCGTGCATTTTCTGCAGCAGCTAAAGCGTTTTCTATTCCAGATTCTCTTTCTTCCAAAGAATTTAAAATTGGTTTCCAAGCAAATTTAACCATTAAAGCAATTAAAGCTAGCAACAAAATTGTTGACACTACAAATAACCCCGGTGAAAAATCGTTTAATAAAGTTTCCATTCTATGAACTAATTAATTTTGTTTTGTTTCTTCGTTTAATTTAAAAACACGCTCTGTAACCAACCGTTACAGAGATGTGTTCTTTGCTTTTGTTTGGATTATTTTCCTAAGAATAATGCACCAAATGCCAAACCTTCTAATAATGCAGCGATAATAATCATTGCTGTTGTAATTTTAGATGTCGCTTCTGGCTGACGAGCAATACCTTCCATTGCTTTTCCACCAATTTGACCTAAACCAATTCCTGCTCCGATTACGATTAACCCTGCTCCAATTAAATTGTACATAATAACTGTATTTATATTAAATTAAACAAATTTGTATTAATGAGCTTCAGAATGATCTGCTACTGCCATACCAATAAATAATGCTGAAAGCATTGTAAAGATATACGCTTGTAAGAAAGCAACTAAAACCTCAATTAATGTTATAAAAAGTGATAATACGAAAGACAATCCTGTTGCACCAACAACCCCTAAAGATTCTTTTAGTGTAAACATAATTGCAATTAAGCTCATTACCACAATATGACCTGCTGAAATGTTTGCGAACAAACGCACTAATAATGAAAATGGTTTAATAATTAAAGCTCCAGCCAATTCTATAATTGCTAAAACTGGGCGAATTAACACAGGAACTCCCGGCATCCACAACATGTGCATCCAATATCCTTTTGTACCACTTATTGTATAAATTACCAATGTAAAAATTGCCAAACAACCTGTAACCGCTAACTGCCCTGTTACATTAAAACCCAAAGGGGTTAAGCCTGCTAAATTTAAAATCCAAATAAAGAAAAACACCGTTAGTAAATACCCTGTAAATCTTCTATAATGTTTTTCACCAATATTTGGTCTTGCAATCTCATCACGAACATATAAAACTAAGGGCTCTAAAACTCTACCAAAACCTGTTGGTACTTTCTTTGTTTTATATTGTCTTGCTAATTTAGAAAACCATAAAAGCATTAACAAGCCAATTACTATCAATCCGAAAGCACTTTTAGTAATAGAAAAATCTAATGTTTTGTGTGCATTTATTGCGTGGTGTGTTTCATCAAAAGAAACCGTTGCAGCATCTGTATCTAATTCGTAAATTTTTGAATGGATCTTCGCAAATTTTAAACCGTTTTTTTCTACAATTACATGGCCATCATCATTGTGATGAAAAGCAGAAGACATAAAAGTTACGAAACCTTCACTAGACCATAAAATTACGGGTAATGGAAAGCCAACATGCTTTCTCTCTCCTTCATCTGAAGTATAAGAAAATAAAGAAAAATCATGAGAATCTTTAATGTGATGTAGAATGTATGCTTCCACTTCACTTTTTGTATTTACACGCCCACCATCATTTTGGTCGTCGTGTTTTTTATCAGATTCTGATGCAAAACTAACCGCTGTAAAAAGGGTTATTGCTACTATTGTAAGAAACTTGACTGTTTTTTGTGCAATCCTCATTGTAAAAATACGCTTTCTAAATTCCGCGCAAAGGTATGGAATTATTCAAAAAAACAAACCATTTTTTATTGAATAATTTTTTATTCTTTTTGATTCAATATTTTTAACACAAAAATTGCTTCTGTTAACAAAAAAATAAAGAGTGGAAAAAAGAGCGATAATTTTTCTGCGAGGCTAAATGAAACAACTGTAAACAATGGGGTGTAGAAAAATAAAGCAAAGAGAATTAACTTTAAAACAAGGGTGCTTAAATAGATGAAACCCAGCTGTGGAAAAAGTTTATTAACAGTAGAAATTACTCTTAAATTTACACAAATTAGTACCGAAAAACCTGCATGAAAAAGGTATATTTTCTCAAGAGAAAAGGAAAATTTTAACCCTAAATGTGCCACTAAAAATTGATGTGAAAAGCTTCCTATTAAAAATAAAGAAGTAAAAACAAGAAGGTATCTAAATAAGTCTTTATTCATTAATTTTATTTGCTTGCTTTATTAGTGAATACATTGCCAAGAAGATAGCAAATAAAGTAACTACCTCCGTTAAGAAGGTGAGTTCAAGTTTTTGATCTAACCATTCTCCTAAAAGAAATCCTAGATAAATAGTGACCCCCATTTGCAAGCCCGCTCCAGATAACTGAAGGGCTTTGTTAAGCGGTTTTCCCTGAGGCTTGTTTTGTTTCATTACTTTTATTCAGTTCTTTTAAAGCACCTTTCATTACACAGGTTGCGTTAAATGTAACACCTGCTTCTACAGATAGTTTACCTACGGTTACATCTCCAGAAACATTTGCTGTAGCGTTTAATGTGAGCGTATTTGCAATAGAAAGTTGTCCCGAAAACTTCCCCTCTATTTCTGCATTTGTAGCCTCTATAGTTCCTTTTACAAAACCATCTATACCAATAATAACTTTGCCTTCTGTTTTTAAAGTTCCCTCTAAAACACCGTCTATTCTAAAATCACCGTCTGAAGTTATCTCTCCAACAAATGTAGAATTTTTTGCAATTACATTTCTTTCCATAGTTCTCGGTTTTAATTTTTGATTTCCTTCTTTATTGGACTTACTGTCAAACATATTTATTTGTTTAATTGGTTTAAAATTTCTTTTGCTTTCCTACCTTCTTCAGTGTTTCCATAGCTAATTGAAATAAACAATAATACTTCTTTGTACGTTTCTCTGTCTAGATGTTTTCCTATTGCATACGCCTTCAAAAGCTCAAACTTCGGCTTTAATTGAGAGTTTTCAATTGATGGCAGCACCTCATTTATACTAGCTACTACTTTTTTGTATGCCCCTTTTTTATATAAATAATACAATTCCTTATAAGATATTTCCACTTCATTTACTTTCACATCCCCTTCAATTTTCTTATTAGGATTTTTTATAATTTGAGCAAATGCTGTACTTGGGTAGTCTGTAAGAATTACATCCTTGTAAATAGTAGCTTTTTCCGTTTCTCCCAAACCATTGTAAACTTGGTATAAATGCCAGTTAATAGGCAAAGCCAATTCTTTTCTTGGTGCTAAGTTTACAACTCTTTCCAACCTTTCAAGTGCCAATTTTGGATTTTTAAATTGTTCTTGATAAATAATACCCAATTCATATAGAGCTTCATTTCTATCGAATTTTAAGGTATCTATCTGTTCTTTTTCTTTAGGAATGGCGGCTAAATAAGAAGCCAAATTATACCGCATATCTTCAACTACGGTTGCAACAGCGTCTTTGTCTGTACTGCTAAAAGTTACACTTGAAGACCAACGCCAATTATCTTCTAATTTTCTATTGCCCCAAGTTTCTTGAAACGCTGTCTTCCCAAAACCTAAAGACTGTGTGTTGTAGAAATACCATTTCCCTTTATTTGTAGCTTGTAAAGAACCACTAGAGGCACCACCAAATGCAATCTGATTTAATCTTAACTGCGCAGCTTCTTCAGCTTTCTTTTTTAGGTTTTCTATATGATTTTGAAAGAAGGCTACTTGCGCGTCTTTAGACATCTCAGCTATTGTTACAATACTATCATTTTTAGCCACCAGTTTTTCATACTTAATTAAAGAGGCTAAGTTCTTGTGTTTCCTTTTTACCCTTCTAATTCTTAATTCTAAAGTATCTACAGCAACATTCATAACACTGTCATAATAACTACTTGCCGCAACATATTCTGA
>JBLHIE010000124.1:0-4707 GCA_047614925.1 Arenicella sp. | reverse complement strand
CTAGAGAAGCTATAAAAAGTGCAAAATGGAAATCAACAGATAATTTTGGTATCAACTTTGGATCTTCACGCGGAGCAACAACACTTTTTGAGAAATACCACAAAGAATTTTTAGAAACACAAAAATCATCAACCTTAAGCTCTCCAACCACTACATTAGGAAATATTTCTTCTTGGGTAGCACACGATTTACAAACTTCTGGTCCAGAAATATCGCATTCAATAACCTGTTCTACAGCCTTACATTCTTTATTAAATGGAGTCGCATGGATTAACTCTGGGATGTCAGAAAAGTTTTTAGTTGGTGGAAGTGAGGCTGCTTTAACTGAGTTCACAATTGCGCAAATGCAGGCATTAAAAGTGTATGCTAAAAACGAAGCGGCATATCCATGCAAATCATTTGATTTAGTAAAGAAGCAGAATACGATGGTTTTGGGAGAAGGAGCTGCAGCAATTTGTTTAGAAAAAGGAATTGTAGAAAATGCCTTGGCAATTATTTCAGGAGTAGGTTTTGCAACTGAGGTTTTAAAACACAATACGTCAATTTCTGCAGATGCAAACTGCTTTCAAAAATCGATGAAAATGGCTTTAGGAGAAATAAATCCTGATGAAATTGATGCAATTGTAATGCATGCTCCGGGAACTATTCAAGGTGATGTGTCAGAAATTAACGCAATTAAAAAAGTTTTTCATACCAAAACACCGTTTTTAACCACGAATAAGTGGAAGCTTGGGCACACTTTTGGTGCATCTGGAATGTTAAGTTTAGAATTAGCATTGTTGCAGTTGAGGCATCAAAAACTAATTGCGGTTCCTTTTGCAGAAAAGCAGCAACATCCAAATAAACTGAATAAGATCTTGGTAAATGCGGTTGGTTTTGGCGGGAATGCAGTTTCTATTTTATTGACAAAATAATTTGTAAATTACAATTCATTATCCTTATTTTTGACAGATAAACAACACGAACTTATGAGTGAAGTAAGACACAATTGGACGAAAGAAGAAATATTAGAAATCTATAACAAACCAATGATGGAGTTGCTGTATGATGCGGCAACAATTCATAGAGAATTACATGATCCAAATGTTGTGCAAGTATCTACTTTACTTTCAATAAAAACGGGTGGTTGCTCAGAAGATTGTGGATATTGCCCACAAGCAGCTCGCTATCATACAGGTGTCAAGGGGAATGATCTAATGACTGTTAATCAAGTAAAAGCACAGGCATTACGCGCTAAAGAAAGCGGAAGTTCTCGTGTTTGTATGGGGGCAGCTTGGAGAAATGTAAAAGACGGGCCAGAATTTGACCAAGTTTTAGATATGGTTAGAAGTATTAATAAATTAGAAATGGAAGTTTGTTGTACCCTTGGGATGGTTACAGAAAACCAAGCACAAAGGTTGGCAGAAGCTGGTTTGTACGCCTACAATCATAACTTAGACTCTTCCGAAGAATATTATAAAAAAGTAATTTCTACACGTGGATATCAAGATCGTTTAGATACCATAGACAACGTTCGTAAAACAAATGTAACAGTTTGTTCGGGAGGAATTATTGGAATGGGAGAAACTGCAGATGACAGGGCAGGAATGTTAGTTGCTTTATCAACATTAAATCCACAACCAGAATCTACACCAATTAACGCCTTGGTGGCTGTCGAAGGAACTCCTTTGGCGAACGAAAAGCCAGTTGAAATTTGGGACATGATTAGAATGGTTGCAACTGCTAGAATTGTACTACCAGAAACGCAAGTGCGTTTGTCTGCTGGAAGAACCCAAATGAGTAGAGAAGGGCAAGCAATGTGTTTCTTTGCCGGAGCAAATTCAATTTTTGCAGGAGATAAATTATTAACAACTCCAAATCCTGATGTAAATGAAGACATGAAAATGTTTAAACTATTAGGTCTGAATCCACAGAAGCCATTCACAAAAAAGGTACAGCCACAATCTGTAGAAGCCTCAGATTCTGAATATCAAGCCTTAGGTGAAAAACCAAAATGGACAAGACCAGCTCATAAAATTGATAGAAATGAAGCTGCAAAACAAAAAGGAAAAATAGTAAAAGCTTAAAAAAAAATACGTTTTACAGAAACCATTCTCTTTCTTAGCGGATGGTTTTCTTTTTTAATAAAAGATGTTCTCTATAGTTTCTTAGTGCAGCATTTTAATTTTTTGTTACTGTTATTAAAAGTTGAAAAGGAATTGATTGCAAGAATAAAAAAGCAATTAATAGGATAAATAAGATACATAATAGTTAAAATGTCATAGGTGTAAGTAGTTGTTTTTTATTACATTAGTATAAAAATTGCTCCCAATGAAAAAATGCCCCCGATGTAAATCTACTTCTAGACATAGAATGAGAAGAAAAGGATTGATGAAATTAATACCAGGAACAAAAGGATATACTTGCGATAAATGTAATATCAGATATGCTTGGTTTCCTTTCTTCAATATTTCCTTAAAAATTTAAAAAAAAGCCTCACAATTTAAAATTAAGAGGCTTTTTTTATTGCTTAGAACTTTAAATTATCACTTAAAGAGTCTAAAAATATCATTTCCGTTTTCAAAAAGTAATAAGATTATTAGTAGAATAAAACCAACAACTTGCGCATACTTTAGGAACTTATGTCCAGGTTTTCTATCTGTGATCATTTCTCAAAGCGCAAATACAATATGCCGTCCATCTAAAGCCGGTATTGGTAATGAGTTCATAAACCCTAGCACGATTGGTAAAATGCGGTTATTTTCTAGAGATGGTTCTTAAACTAATTTCTAGTTTTATTTAAGGAGTAACTCTTATAGAATTTTCTTAATTTTATCATCACAGTAATGTCTGTTACTTTTAAATCTGCATCAATATTTGTTGAGTCTTTAGAAGTGTTAAAAAAACCTATTGAAAAGTAGTATTTAATATTTTGGTACTGTTTTAGTGAGAGCTTGAAGAGAAAAACAGATTGATTGCAAGGATGAAAAAAGCAATTATTATAATAAATAAGATACGAAATAGTTAAAATAAAATATATGTAAGTTAAAATATTATAGCTTAGGGAATTATTTAGGTGTTTAATTTTTAATATATTTGCTTCAACAAGAAATAACCCTCGATGAAAAATTGCCCCCGATGTAAGTCTGCCTCTAGACAGAGAATGAGAAGAAAAGGATTGATAAAATTAATACCAGGAATGAAAGCTTATGCATGTGACAAATGTAATATGCAGTATGCTTGGTTTCCTTTACTCAACATCTCTTTAAAGTATTAAAAAAACCTCACAATTTAAAATTGTGAGGTTTTTTTAATGTTCTAAAACTTCAAGTTATTATTTAAAGAGTCCAAACCATTTGCAAAAAGGAACAAGGTTATTACTACACTAAATCGATCAACTTACGCATATTCTAGGAATTTATCTCCAGGTTTTCTATTTTTAATCATTTCCTAAAGTGTAAATACTTCATGTTCGTCATCTAAAGCTCGTATTTGTATTATGTTCTTAATATCCAATATGATTGACGAAAATGCGGTTATTTTCTAGAGAGGGCTCTTAAACTAATTTCTAGTTTTACTTAACGAATAACTCATATAGATTTTTCTTATTTTAGCTTTACAGCGGCGTCTGTTAATTTTAAATCTGCATCAATATTTGTCGAGTCTTTAAAAATGCAAAAAAAAAACTATTGAAAAGCAGTATTTATAACTTAATATTTTGGGACTGTTTTGAGGAGGGCTTGAAAACAAAAAAAGATTGATTGCAAGGATGGAAAAGGCAATTATTATAATAAATAAGGTACGTAACAGTTAGAATAAAATATATGTCACTTAAAAGAGTATCGTTTTGAGAATTATTTTGAGTGTTTAATTTTTAATATATTTTACTAAACAAAAAAAGTGCCCCCGATGCCACTCTTCCTCTAGATGTAGAATGAGAAGAAAAGGATTGATAAAATTAATACCAGGAACGAAAGCTTATGCATGTGACAAATGTGATATGCTTGGTTTCCTTTACTCAAAATCTCTTTAAAGGTTTAAAAAAAAGCCTCACAATTTAAATTGTGAGGCTTTTTTTTATGTTCTAAAATTTCAAGTTATTATTTAAAGAGTCTAAAAATATCATTTCCGTTTGCAAAAAGTAACAAGGTAATTAGTAGAATAAAGCCAACAACTTGGGCATATTCTAGAAATTTATCTCCAGGTTTTCTACCCGTAATCATTTCCCAAAGCGTAAATACAACATGCCCGCCATCTAAAGCCGGTATTGGTAATAAGTTCATAAACCCTAGCATGATTGATAAAAATGCGGTTATTTCCCAGAAAGATTGCGCGCTCCATTCACTTGGAAAAATACTGCCAATAGAAATAAAACCACCCAAACCTTTATAAGCACCTGTGCTTGGATTGAATATCTTTTTTAACTGTTTCATATAGTCAGTTAAGGTTTTCACAGACTTGTTCCATCCAGCAGGAATTGCTTCTAAGAAAGAGTATTCGAAATCTGCTAAATCATAATATCCTAATTTTTCTAAATCTGTTCCGGAAAGAGTGCCTAAACCAACTCCCAGTTTTCCTTCACTACTCACTTTTACAGGAATTTCTTTTGTTTCATTCCCTCTTTTTATAGTTACCGTAATGTCTTGATTTTTAAATTTATCTAATTCTATTTTGGCCTGATCAAAATATTTTATAGAATTCCCATTTATGGCAGTAATAATATCTTTT
>JBLHIE010000123.1:0-4769 GCA_047614925.1 Arenicella sp. | reverse complement strand
TTACTACAAGATCAACGGATACTTTTTGATCAGTTTACAGCGTATGAAAAATTATACTTTTTAGGTGGAAGTGCCAATTGGGCTAATATTAGAAGTGTTTTTCAATCGAATATAAAAGGATTGAAAATATTTGAAGAAGGGAGTTATGAAACTGAAAACAGAGCAGATGTATGGGGTATTGATGATTATGAACTTTTTAAAGAATCCAATAAGGAATTAGAAAAATTAGCAAATAAAAACAAACCTTTTGTTGCTTATATTCAGACGGCGTCTAATCACATGCCTTTTACGGTACCCATTAAAAAAGAAAAATACCATCCCTTAACCGAAGACGAAGTTCCTTTGCAATTGTTAGAGAAAAGTGGCTTTAAATCTCTTGCGCAACTCAATGCATTGCGTTATTTAGATTTTAATATCGGTCGTTTTTTAAAGAGAGCAAAAGACGCTGGTTACTATGAAAATACAATTTTTGCGTTTTTTGGAGATCACAACACAGCCATGACAAGAACGGCATTGTATGCAAAAGAACACGATTTAAACATTCAATTACAACATGTGCCATTTCTAATTCATGCACCAAAGTTTATAAAACCGGTAGTAATTGAAAAGCACGGCAAACTAATTGACCTTTTTCCTACGGTAATGAGCTTGGCTAAAATAAATCATACGAATTATACCTTAGGGAATAATTTACTAGACACTAGTTACACCAATACAGCTTCCTTTGTATATTTAGGCATTAATGGAGAACCTGCTGTAGGTCTCTTAAAAGACAGCTTGTATTATTCTAAAACTAGGATTACCAACACGCGTGGTTTGTATAACCTGAACGAAGAAAGTTTAACAGATTTAAAAGATACATATCCAAAAAAATCACAAGAAATGGATGATTTACTAGAAGCGTATTATCATGCTACTAAATATTTGTATTTCAATAATAAAAAATCACGGAAATAGTTTTTTAGCTACTTTTTCATAAAGTCTAAAATATAAATTAGCGAAAAAGGTTCCTATAATAATTCCTACAGAGATATCTATTGGAAAATGAACACCTAAATACACCCTACTGTATGAAAAAACGAGAGGAAACAATAAGATGAAATAAATATACTTGTATTTTTCTCTTAATACAAGCACAGTGAAAACAGAGAAAAAGGTAGATGTAGTTGCATGACCAGACATAAAACTAAAGCTCTGTGGTCTTATAAATATTCTTAATAGAGATTCGATTTCAGGGTCATTGTTCGGCCTTAATCTTTCAAAAGAATCCTTAATTAAGTTGGTGAATTGATCTGAAAAGGCAACTAATAAAATCATCGATAGTACTACGAAACCACCGCGCTTCCACCCAAAAGATTTGATCACTAGGAAAATAATAAAAATAAATAATGGAGCCCAATTTAATTGGTGGGTAATTCCCAACCAAAGTGCATCCCAATTTTCATTTCCTAAGTTGTTTAGGAAAACAAGTAGTTCTTTATCTTTCTGAATAATGTCTAACAAGTTATTTACTGATTTTTAAGATTTCTACTTCAAAAATTAAATCTGACTTTGCTGGAAAAGGTCCAGACTTTTGATTACCAAAACCAATTGCATAAGGAATAAAAAAACGCGATTTTTCACCAACTCTCATAGATAACAAACCTTCCCTTAAACCGCTTATCATAGGTTTTTGTGTGTCATTTAAATCAAAAATAATTGGTTTACCAACATCTTCGGAAGATTGCATTCTTTTACCGTCTGCAATGTATAAAGTGTAATTTGCAGTTACATTTTTTGTAGCTACAACTCTCTTTCCTTTTGTTTTCTTTAATTTTAAAATACGCAAACCAGTACCTGTTTCTTTGGCTTTGGCTTCCTCTTTTTCTATCAAAAAAGCTTTCTTTTTCTCTAAATATACTGCGTATACTTTTTCTTCGGCTTTATGCGCTTCTTTTAACTGATCTTCTAGAGACTTGTTAAAGTTTGCAACTTCCACATCAAAAACTTCAGAAGCATTGAAGCCTTTAGCTTTCGCCCCTACTCTAATAATTTTTACCGTATGAATGGTATCATTTTGAGACACTTTATTTACAATTGCCATTCTTGTTACATCTATGGCTTTTTTTAGCTGTAAAGAATCTGTATGTATTTTTTGTAATTTTTTTAATTCTACAGAGTTTATAATGGTTTTGCCAAAAACACTGTGCTTTCCGTCTAAATGAGGAATTGCCCTGTGTGTTATAAAAAACTGACTGTTATTTGTTGTGGGTCCTGCGTTTGCCATTGAAAGCACCCCTTGGTCGTTGTGCTTATAAAGAACGTTTCCAATTTCATTTCTTGGAAACTCATCACCAAAAAGATACCCTGCAGCTCTTCTTCCTTTCGGTGTAAAGCCACCTCCCTGAATTATAAAATTTGGTACTACCCTATGAAAAATAATCCCTTTATAAAAATTTTTCCCTTTTAAAGAATCTATTAGTTTACTGTTTGTACCCTCAACCAAAGCAATGAAGTTTGCAACGGTTTTAGGTACATTTTCAGCATATAATTCTAGTAAGATATTCCCTTTATTGGTTTTAATTTCTGCATATATTCCGGCTTCTAAACTGGCGTACTCTTTTGGTGTACACCTTACAAATACGACAAATATTAAAAATATAAAGAAAATTTTTTGCATCCTTTTATTTTAAAACTTCTAACAATTCAATTTCAAAAATTAGCATAGAAAACGGCTTAATGTCTGCACCTCTTTGTTGCGCACCATATGCCAATTCTTGAGGAATAAAAAACGTATACTTCGATCCTACATTCATTAACTGCACACCTTCTGTCCAGCCTTTTATTACTTGATTTAAACCAAATTCAGCAGGTGTTCCTCTATCTACAGAACTATCAAAAACTTTCCCCTCTAGATTGGTACCATGATAATGTACTTTTACTTTGGTTGCTGGTCCTGCTGGCTTTTCACCCGAACCTTCTTTCAAAATGATATACTGTATGCCACTTTCTGTGGTTTGCACACCTTCTTTAGATTTGTTAGCTGCTAAAAAATCTTCTCCTGCTATTCTATTTTCAGCAAACTGAGCCTCTGCTTTTTTAGCTGCTGCCGCTTGTTTTTCTTCCATTTCAGCTGATTGCTTCTTTTTAAAATAATTATTTAAAACTTCTTGCATATCTTTTGCTTCAATTAATAAGCTGGTAGAATCGAGTCCGTTTCTAATTCCTTGCGCTAAAATGGACCTATTTACTTCACTAAAGTTTGTTTTTAACTGACCACTCATACTTACACCCACTGCATAACTTACAGAGTCTAATTCTGTCTCCAACGTTTTTACGTCTTTTACTTGGTTTCCACAAGAAAACATTGTTGCTGTAATTGTTATTGCTGCTACTTTTTTAATTAATTTCATTTTTATTTTATTTATTTAATTTTTAATAATGTTACTTTACTTTTAATTGTTTTATTCATTCCTATTTTATTTCCATCTCCAGAAATACCAAAAGCATTGTATGACGGAATTACAAATATAATCGTTTCTCCTACTTTCATCAACTTTATTCCCTTCTGAATTCCAGAAATAAAATCCTCTTTGTCTACCAAATAATTTTTAACTCCTAGTTTTTCTTCACTGTATAAAATAGCATCGTTTAAATCTCTAATATCATAGCTTAACTCTATAATATCTCCTGATTTTGGCTTTGGTGAAGCTCCTTCAATTTTATGAATATACCGATACCAATATCCGTTTGGTGAAGTTTCGTAAGCAACAAGGCTATCATTCTTTATAAATTTAAGAATTCTAGTTTCTTCTAATTGAAATAGTTTTTTGGTTGCTGCGATGTTATCTTGAAAAACGGTGGTAGAAGGTTTTGGATTGATCGGTCTTCTTGCTTGAGGAACAGAACAACCCATAAAACACAAAAACACGAAAACAAAAAAGAGGCTAGACTTCATAAGAAACGTTTAATTCATTTTTATAGGCTGGCAACAGCTCTTTAAAAACGGTTATTACTTCTTCAACAGAGCCATTAAACTTACCTCCTGCTGCATTGTCATGACCACCTCCATTAAAATGTTTTCTAGAGAACCGATTTACAGAAAATGTACCTTTAGATCTAAAAGATATTTTAATACTATTTTGTTCTAAATCTTCAATAAAAATAGCAGCAAAAATAATTCCTTTTAAAGAAAGTGCATAATTTACAACCCCTTCTGTATCTCCCTTTTGAAAATCGAATTTTTTCTTTTCTGCTTCTGTGAGCGTTATAAATGCAGTTTTATAGTCTGATAAAATTTGCAAATTGCTAAGTGCTTGTCCTAATAACTGCAGTCTCCCAAAAGAATTCGCATCGTACACATTATTATGAATTTTATCGTTCTCTGCACCTTTATCTATTAAATCTGCAATAATTCTGTGTGTAGTGCTGGTGGTAGATCTAAATCTAAAAGAACCCGTATCTGTCATAATACCCGTATATAAACAGGTTGCAATTGCGGCATCTATCAAATCTACATCGTTATTCATTTCAATAAATTGATATACCATCTGACAAGTAGAACAAATTTCAACATCAGAATACATATATTTTACATCATCTGGTTGTTGATGATGATCTATCATTGCGAAATCGTTCGGATATTTTTCTAAAGTCTTTTGCATGTCGAAACCAACTCTATGCAATGCATTAAAATCTAAAAGAAAGATAATTTCTGATGCACTTATTACTTTTTGAGATTGGTTATTTTGCCAATCGAAACGATAGGTGTTTTCTGAACCTGGCAACCA
>JBLHIE010000122.1:0-4813 GCA_047614925.1 Arenicella sp. | reverse complement strand
TAGTACAGGAGAGCTCACTTAACTTAAATAATTTTACCGAGCCTGTTGAGTATACCGTATCTAAAGATGCCGGTAATAGTGTTAAAAGTTATTTTATTGAAATTTCTTATGTAACGGATTATCCGATCGAAATGAAGTCATTTTCATTTTTATCTGAATTGAACCCAACACTAACTCAAGACGTTAATTTAACCTTTGATGGAGTAGATACTTTTTCTGCAGCGGTTAACGAACTCTGTGATATTGAACAATTAGTGGCATCTTACGATGTTGTTGGAGGTCTGGTTCAGGTAAATAGTGTCGAACAAACAACTGGGATAAGTGGTAATGACTTTAATAAGCCAGTTACTTACAAGGTAGCCAATACTACAAATTCAACTACTCAGAATTTCTATATAGAAATTTCATACTTTACAGGGCTTCCAAGAATCTTTATAAATACAGACAACGTACCTATCGTTTCAAAAGAAGATTATGTAGCCGGATTTGTTTCGGTAAAAGGAGGATTGGGATTTGAAGATCTTGAAGCTCAAGAGATGAAGATTAAAGGAAGAGGAAATTCAACTTGGGGTCATCCAAAAAAACCATATCAATTAAAATTTTCTGATAAAACAGCGATGTTAACGATGGTTGAAGATAAGAAGTGGTTGTTTTTAGCAGAGTATTCGGACAAGTCATTAATTAGGAATAAAATAGCTTTAGACTTGGGGGCTATGAGCCGTTTGGATTATACTCCAAAAGGAGAGTATGCGGAAGTGTTTTTAAATAACGAGTACAATGGCACTTATTTAATCACTCAAAAAGTAGAGGTAAAAAGTAACCGTCTTAATTTGCCAGATAATGGTTATTTGATAGAAATCGATCAAGATCATCGTTTGGATGCGGATGATGTATTTTTTCAGCCGACTATTTACACGCAACGCTATGGATCTAATGTATTTAATATAAAAGAGCCTTCTGTAGATTATAATACTGCAGCGTTTAATTTAATTAAAGATTATATAAATAATTTTGAAGCGGCACTTTTTGGTGTTGATTTTAAAGACGCTCAAGTTGGGTATCAAGCGTATATCGATGTGCCAAGTTTTATAGATTGGTACTTGATACAAGAAATTGGAAAGAGTGTAGATGCCCAGTGGTATTCTAGTATTTATTTTAATTACGTGCCTGGTGATAAAATTAAAATGGGGCCTTTATGGGACTTTGACCTTTCTTTTGGAAATGTAGATTATGCAGATTCTAGGTATTCTGAAGGTTTTTGGGTAAAAGAAAACCCTTGGTATAAAAGGTTGTTCGAAGACCCAGCTTTTGAGAGTGAAGTAAAAGAACGTTTTATGTATTTTTATAATAATACGAATGTTATTCTTGATAAAATTGATGAGTATGCGGCCCATTTAGAGCGTTCTCAAGCTCAGAACTATCAGACGTGGCCAACATTAGGTACCTATGTATGGCCTAATCCGGTTTACTTTGATACACATGTAGAAGAGGTTGCGCATCTAAAGGAATGGATCGCAAAACGAATGGAGTGGTTGCATAGTGAGTTCAATTAACTAGGCTCTTCTTTTAATTTTGTTCGTTTATTGCTGCTGAAACATTTTAAAGAATAGCAGCGTGTTTTTATTTAGCTATAAAATTGTGTCTTCCTTTTTTTGTTTCTCAAAGCTCATTGCATAAGGGAATCTACTTTTTTCTAGTTCTTTTATTTCCTCTAGCTTTTGCAAAGCCTCAATATCGCTTTACTTTAAATGCTTTAATCGATTATTTAGGCTCTTTTCTTATATTAACTAGATTTAAAAATAGATTAGATAACGAGAGTAACGCTGCGGATAACCTAAATTAGAAATGTGGCTTTTCGTAAGATGTACTGAAGTACCTGTTTTATTCTTAATTTTCTTGAGAAGTGTTTTTATTTATTTTTTAGAATTCGAAAGTTGGGTGTTTCAAACTCTAGTTTCATAACATATTTGGTAGCATAGAAAGTGTTTTGAGGTACAATGTTAAGTGTCTAAAGGAAGTTGAGGTGCGCAAGTATGTGCATTATTCGTTTTGTTACTGAGCAGGTATTACCTGAAACTAAAAAAAGCAACGAACTCATAATGAGCATGTTGCTTTTTAAAATTGTGACCCTGACAAGATTCGAACCTGTAACCTTCTGATTCGTAGTCAGATGCGCTATCCAGTTGCGCCACAGGGCCATTTTTGTGGGTGCAAATATAATAGAGTTTTTTCAATATAGAAAGGCTATTCTATCTTTTTATGAATTAATTTCCTTTTCATAAAGATCTACAATGGGTTGTGCTTTTTTAATATCGGTTTTTAAGATAAGAAGTTCTATGGCGCTTCTGTGTTCTCCGAAACCTCCTAGTCTCGCAGATTCTACTCTGTCTTTAATAATACAGTTTATTTGGTGCTCTTCTAACCTGTTTTGAAGCCCTTTTACAATAATAGAAGATCCTGAAAATATTGTTACATGTGCTGTTTCCATAATTTTTTTAGTTTAATGAATTTTGAGTAACAAAAGCTCTCCAGCCAATAATGAACAATTGCATTTTTGAGGCTTTAGAAATATCCAATCCCTTTTTTGTGAAAGAAGGTAAAACAGCCTTGTTTGCTTTTGCAATAATTTTAAAAACTTGTTTTTTCATTGTTATTATTAAGTCCCCATTCAAATTTAGTGAAAATAAACAACTCTTAATTAAAAGAGTTGCTATAATATGCAATGGTTAGAAGACTAGGGAAAAAATAATAGCTATCATGTCTTTTACTGTTTTTGTAATAAAAAGTATCATTGTTTTGGTTTTAGAGTTCTTAAAATAAGGTGATTTCGAAATTGTTATATCAAGATATACCTAGTTAGATGCTTTTGCCAAACGCTCTTCATTCTATTATTTGATTTGGTTATATATTTATAAGTAAAAAGATGCTTTTAGTTATAAAATAGAACATAGTTTGCTTCAAATAAGTTACTAAATGTAATATTATATAAGTATTTGTATATAAAAGTGGTAGGAAGTAAAGGGTGTTTTATTTCGTTTTATTGTTTGCAAAGGAAAAATGATCTTTGAAAGCTTGTTTTTCTTGCTTTTCATCTTTTCTTTTTCTCTTAAAGTGATAAAAATGTATCTTCGTAAAAAATAAGATGTATGAGTATTTTTTATGTGATTATTGGATTCATATTATTAGTTATAGGAGGTGAGTTTTTAGTGAGAGCCTCTGTTAGCTTATCCTTTAAGTTAAAAATTTCTAAAATGGTTATTGGAATGACGGTAGTTTCTTTTGCTACTTCTTTGCCAGAATTATTAGTGAGTTTGCAAGCGGCATTAGATGGTTCTCCTGCGATTGCAATAAATAATGTTATTGGTTCTAATATTGCAAATATTGGTCTTGTTTTAGGGATTACAGCAATTATAGGTCCCATTGCTGTAAGCAAAGATTTTTACAAGCTAAATTGGCCAGTAATGATGTTCTTCTCTATTGTGTTGTACTATTTTTTAAGTAATGACGCAGTTTTAACTCAAACAGAGGGTGTGCTTCTTTTAGTAGGTTTGACGGTTTTTCTTTTTGTATTGATAAGGAATGCGAGAAAAGAAGAAATTACCAGTGTTGGTGTAGATGATGCTTTGGCAGAAAGTGGTTTTGGTAAAATAATTATATGGCTATTAATAGGAGGGGTTTCTTTGTATTATGGCTCAGTCCTTTTGGTGGATGGGGCAAAAGTTATTGCCAAAAACATGGGGGTTAGTGAAGGGGTTATTTCAATTACAATGATTGCAATTGGTACAAGTGTACCAGAACTAGCAGCTTCTGTTATTGCCGCGATAAAAGGTGAAAAAGCAATTTCTTTAGGAAACTTGATAGGATCTAATATTTTTAATATAGGCTCTGTGTTAGGTTTAACTGCTATTATCAAAGAAATACCAATTCCTCTAGACGAACCTCAAATATTGTCTAGAGATATTTTTTGGATGCTTGGTTTTTCTGCGATACTAATTCCGTTAGTTTTTATAAAAAAGAAGTTTATTTTAAGCAGATTTAAAGGGGCTTTTTTGTTTTTAGGATACGGGTTCTTTATTTACATTGTTTTTAAAACAACTGTCTAGCAAGAAAGTTTCATTAAAAAAGAAAACGCTAACAAATAAATGTTAGCGTTTTCTTTTTTAGTTAAAGCTGGAAGATTATTTAACTGGTTTTACAGTTTTAATAATTCTTGAAGCAATTTTATATGGGTCTCCATTTGAAGATGGACGACGGTCTTCTAACCATCCTTTGTATCCTTTTTCTACAGCAATAATTGGTATGCGAATTGAAGCTCCTCTATCTGAAACTCCCCAAGAGAAATCGTGAATAGACGCAGTTTCATGATCACCGGTTAATCTTAGATCATTGTGCTCACCATAAACCGCAATGTGTTCTTTTACAAGCGGACGGAAAGCTTCACATATTTCAATATACTTATCTTTAGATCCACAAGTTCTTAGGATGGTGTTAGAGAAGTTTGCGTGCATTCCAGAGCCATTCCAATCTGTATTTCCTAATGGTTTTGGGTGGTATTCAATGTACATTCCTTTCCCTTCAGTTAGACGGTCTAACAAATATCTAGAGATCCAAATTTCATCTCCAGCTTTCTTCGCTCCTTTTGCAAATAATTGGTATTCCCATTGTCCAGATGCAACCTCTTGGTTAATTCCTTCAAAATTTAAACCAGCATCAATACATAAATCAGCATGTTCTTCAACAAAAGCTCTTCCATGTGTGTTTTTTCCACCAACTGAACAGTAGTACATTCCTTGTGGAGCTGGGTAACCACCTC
>JBLHIE010000121.1:0-4826 GCA_047614925.1 Arenicella sp. | reverse complement strand
TTGGTAGCTGTTTTTTTAATGATAACATTACCAACTTTATCTACAAAAGTTTCTAAACTTAGATTTTTACCAAAATCAACTATAAATTGAATAACACGTGCTTCTTTCTTTGAAGGACGAGGAACTGCATTCAAATCTGCAAACATATTCCAAACTTCTTTTGGTGCTAAATTCCTTATTGCTGTACTCATTTTTTATCTTTTTAATTTCACCTCAAAAATACGGTTTTCTATCTATCTTTAAAAGGTTTTAGTAGGCTTTTAAAAGTTTCGGCTTCGTTTAAAAAGACACGATATATATCTTTTTAAACGAAGCCGAAAAGTAAATTTATAACTTAAGAAATCTCAAGGATAGACTCAGAAAGATCTTTTCTTACTTTAGATAAGTCTTTCATATAATCATCTGCTGCTCTAAAACCAACAGGCAATACTAATACAGATTTAAGATTGTCTTTTTTTAAGTCTAAAATTTCATCATATTTATCTGGAGTAAAACCTTCCATTGGACAAGAGTCTATTTTTTCATAAGCACAGACCGTCAGTAAATTACCAAGTGCTATATATGCTTGATTTTTATTTGAGATGTATAATTCCTCTTGTGTTTTTTTTGAGATTTCCGCAGTTAAAAACTTTTTAAACGGATTGATAACCGCATCTGGCGTGTTTCTAATTTTTTGCACTAAATTGAAGTAATTTTCTACTTCTTTAGTAGTGTAATTATCCTGTATGCAGATAACCAATAGATGAGAGGCCTGCAGAATTTGTTGCTGATTCCAAGAAAATGGAACCAATTTTTCTTGAACCACTTTATTTTTAATTACTATTAATTTCAAAGGCTGTAAACCATAAGAAGTAGCGGTTAAATTAAAAGCTTCTTTTAATGTATTTACTTGCACCTCTGAAAGCTCTTTATCTGTATCGAACTTTTTAACAGCATACCGCCATTTTAAGCTATCTATAATATTCATTTTTGCTATTTTGAAATGCAAAAATAAGCCAATATTGTTGCTTTTTGAGAGGTTGTTAATTAGATAAACTTATAGAAGTATCAATTTTTTTGTACCTTGAAACTAAAAAGTATGAAAGAAGATTTTTTGCATTATGTATGGAAATACAAAGTGTTTTCTAAGGTCGATTTTAAAACAACAAATAAAGAGAGTTTAACCATTTTAAAGTCTGGATTTCACAATAAAAATGCAGGGCCAGACTTTTTAAATGCACAATTAAAGATTGAAGGTCAAACTTGGATTGGTAATTTAGAGATACATACAAAAGCTTCAGATTGGTATTTACACAACCATGAAACGGATGCAAATTACGATGCTGTTATTTTACATGTTGTTTGGGAGAACGATGCAGTTATTTTTATGAAAAATAACAAGCCTCTACCAACGTTGGTTTTAAAAGATTTTGTGGATGCTAGTGTTTTGAATAATTATAGAAAGTTGTTTCTTACACCAACGAACTGGATTCCCTGTAAAGATGCCATTGTTACAGTTGATGAATTTACTTTTTCTAATTGGAAAGAACGGCTGTTTTTTGAACGTTTAGAAAGAAAATCTATTGAAATAAGTAGTTTACTACAGCAAGAAAACAATAATTTCGAGGCTGTTTTGTTTCAGTTGTTAGCAAAGAATTTCGGATTAAAAGTAAACGCAGATGCTTTTTTAAGGTTGGCGCAGTCTATAGATTTTTCCATTATTCAGAAGGTTGGTTTTAATGAAAATCATTTTGCGGCTTTGTTATTTGGGCAAGCAGGCTTTTTAAAGGAAGAAATTGAAGATGAATATTACCAACAATTAAAAAGAGAATACAGCTATTTAAAGCATAAATTTAAGTTAAACGCTATTCCTAAAAACGAGTTTTCTTTTTTTAGAATGCGCCCTAATAATTTCCCTACCATTAGAATCGCGCAATTAGTCTCGTTATTTAATACCCATCAGAATTTATTCTCTAAATTAATGGCAATAAACAATCTAAAAGATTTTTATGAATTGTTTGCTGTTGAAATACATCCTTTTTGGAAAACACATTATAATTTTGAAGCGATCTCAAAACCATCGCCTAAAAAATTAACGAGTTCCTTTGTAGATTTGTTAATTATCAATACCATTATACCTTTAAAATTTTTATTTGAAAAAAGCAGAGGAGAAATGGACACCTCCTCTTTTTTAAAATTCCTTAAAAACATGAAGTCAGAGAAAAATAATATCATTTCTAAATTTCATGAAATTGGTGTTGGTGCTAAAAATGCTTTTGAAACTCAAGCTTTGTTAGAGCTTAAAAATAAGTATTGCGCACCTAAACGTTGTCTAGAGTGCGCAATAGGAAATGTTCTTTTAAAAAGACATTAATTAGACCCCTGCTTATACAGGAATGATAACATCTAGTTATTTCGGGTCTAAAATAGTGTCAATCATTACAACCGCGTCTTTGTAATGATATGTTGTAATTTTATTTAAAGCTCTTTTACTAGCGGAATTTAACTGTTGTTTTAAAGAGGTCAATTCACCACGAACAATAGAGGAAATATCTGTATTCTTTACTGACGCTTCTTCCATTAAGTTTGCCATGGTTTGAATAAATGATTTTTGGAGGTTTCGTCTGTGAAGACCTATATTTTTAGTTGTTTTTGTTTCAGAGAAAAGACCACTACTTAAATCTCCTATCATTGCAACTGCAGTATAATTATCATCTTGAATTATTGTTGCATCAATCATTCTTTTTAAAGTTTTAGCATTCAGTAAAGTGTTTAAGAACCTATTTTGGTATTTCTGCATGATGTCTGAATAGCCAGCCTCATCAATTTTATTTAGAATATTTTTGTCTAGTAGCCAATTTTGAGTTTCAAAAACATTTGTGTGCAACCAATTTAAAGACTCTTTTTGTTTCGCTTTTGAAACAGCAATATAGACGTTTCCTGTTTGAGAAGGTTTTTTGTTGAACTCATAAACGCCGCCAATATTTCCTGCTACATGCCCAACATATCTACCCCATACGCTTAATAGCTCACCATACAATTCACTTAAATCTTCATAATTATTTGTTTGATCAGAAGTCCAGTTTGGCAAATTTTTAGCTACAATTTTTAAGTTTTTTACACCGTAAGTACTAGACTTTACTTGGTCATTTCCTATTCCTTCGGTTTGTGCAGAAGGATCAAAGCGTTGACCACCAAATCTATAAATAGGATTGTCTGCTTTGTCTTCAATCCATGTGTTTAATGTTTTCACCTCTTCTTCAGGCTTACTTATACCTGCTATTTTACGATATCCCCAGTTGATTGCATAGTGGTCATAAGGCCCAAGTTGTCTAATAAATCGAATGTTTTCATCACCTGGTTGTGCCACATAGTTATACCTCGCATAATCCATAATTGTTGCTGCAATTCCGTTTTTCTGCGTAAAACTTCCTGAGCGTAAAGAGTCTGTTGGATAGGCAAAACTAGCTGCCATGTTGTGTGGCAAGCCTAAAGCGTGTCCTACTTCATGAGCAATCACCATGCGCATCATATCTCCAATTTCTTCATCTGAAGTATTTAGAGTTCTTGCAGAAGGGTTGGCCGCACCAGTTTCTAATAAGTACCTATTTCTATAAGAACGCAAATGGTTGTGATACCAAATGATGTCACTTTCTAAAATTTCACCAGATCTGGGGTCCGAAACGCTCGGTCCTGTCGCATTTCTTGTGGTACTTGCTACGTATCTAATAGAAGAGTACCGAATATCTTCCATACTAAACTCTGGGTCTTCTTCTTTTGTTGGAGGCATTTTTGCCATAATAGCATTTTTAAACCCAGCTGTTTCAAAAACCTTTTGCCAATCATCTACTCCTTGTTTTATGTATTTTCTTAATTTTATTGGAGTCGCAGGATCTAAATAGTAAACAATCGGTTTTTTAGGTGCAACCAATTCACCACGGTTATAGGCTGCTTCGTCTATTGGTTCTAGACGCCATCGTTTAATATATCTTTTACTATCTGCTTTTAAAGCTTCAGAATTATAATCTACATTACCTATGGAGAAATAACCAACTCTTTTGTCATAAACACGAGACATCATTTGGTTTTTTGGCAACAAAATCATAGACTGATTGATGCGCATGGTAATGGTATTTGTGCTTTTATTGCTAGGTGGTGCATCTGCTTCGAAAGTAAAGTCTTGCACAACTTCAATATTTTCTGGGTAACTTTTTATACTGTGAATAAAACTTCTAGAGGTATCTAATTTTTTTACTTTATACGTTTTTCTAAAGTACGCCGGTAGGCCTGTAATTGCTTTTACATCAGTAGAAAATAGCTTGGTCACATCTACTAAAATAGCAGTAGAATCTATGTCTTGAGCTTGTACGTCAAAGGCATAAATAATGGGTTCTAAATTGTTTGCTTTTACAGATTTGTAAATGGGTAAAGAATCATTTGCAATGGCGTTGTAAGATTTTACTTTTAGTAGTATTTTATCTTTGTAGGCTTCCCAGACAATCACTTGTGTGTTAATTTTAGAGCCAGCGTTTACATATCCACCGCCCAAATCTGCAGGAAGTTCTTTAATTCTTGTGACCAACAGCATTTCTTTGCCTAAATAAGATTTCGGAATTTCATATAAGAAGTTGTCTTTGTTCTCATGTACTTTAAATAAACCGTCATCTGTTTTGCTGTCTTTCTTTACAAAGTCTGCATAGCTAAGGACTTTACTTTTTTCAGGCTTAGTAGCCGTTTTTCTCTCTCTTTTTCCTTTCGCTTTTCTTTTCTGTCCATTGGTGTTTGTTGGAAGCATAAAAACAAAAAGTAGTGCAAATAATAGGATGTTTTTCATTGGTTGGTTTTTT
>JBLHIE010000120.1:0-4890 GCA_047614925.1 Arenicella sp. | reverse complement strand
TCCATTTTGTTGCGATGTAAGCAACAAACGCTGCCTAAAAGTTGCGTTATAGCTGTCTCAATCTTTTTGCCGCGCTCCATAGAAAAGCTGTTTTTAGTAGGAAGGTGTTAGAAAATAAAGATTGCTGTTTTTGAAACTTTAATCCTTTTTTAATTGATAGAAATAACAGCTTCCTTAAATAAGCTCGCTTTCGCCTTAAAGAAGGCATTTTCTAAACCAATTGCTTTCAATTTAGAGTCGATGTATTTTTCTTCTCTGTAATTTACCAAGAACAAAGAACTTTCTCCTAAAAAGAATTTGCGCTCTTCTGCTTTTAGCAGCACATCATAATCTCTTACTATTTTAAAAGTAAAATCGTTTTGTAAAATATAAGAAGCTAGTTCTTGCTGTATGGCATTTATTTTATTTTTGATGACCACCTTGGCAGCATCATTCTCTAACTTTTTATCTTGTAATTTTACGCTAGCTAATTTTAAGTCTCCTCTTTCTTTTCTGATGAATATAGGCATGCTAAAATTTAATCCAGCTTTGTAATTATTAGTATTCAAAGAGTTTATCTGTGTTCCGTTAGGGGAAAGGAAATTATACTGAAAATCTATTTTAGGCAGTAAGTTGTTCATTTTTAAACGCCTGTTTGCAGCTAAGCTTTGAATTTCAAAACCTAAAGATTTTATTTTAGGGTGATTTTCAATATTAAATTTTTCATTATTAAATAGCGCTATATTAAAGGTTTTATCAATAACATCAAATGTATTTAAGTCGGGTATCATGTTTTCCTTTAATTCGATAGGCGTGTTCTCATTCAACCATAAATAATTAGACAACTCTAAAGAAGATTTTATCAATTGAATATTTGCTTTCTCTAAATTTAATCTTCTAGAATTTAAGGTAATGTTTGCTTCCAGGGTATCAATGGCTGGTTTTTCACCTTCTTGAAAAGCTCTTTTTGTTCCTTCAAAACGCACTTTTGCATTGTTTAAAAAAGAGGCATACACGCGTTTTTCATGATAGGTTTTTAACCAATTAAAATAAGACAGAGATGCATCATGTAAAATTGTGTTTACGAGTACTTGTTGCTCTTCTTTGGCCTGATTTAAAAAGAATTTAGCTTGCTTTAAGGCGGTCATTCTCTCATTTGTTAACAAGCCCCTCGCTAAAGAGACAGAGACACCAGCACTGTATAAGCCCTCTATGGGTATCTCATTTTCCGGACTTAAGAAAAAACCATCATTTTGCTCAAAATTTGCATTAAACTCCACACCATACCAAGTGGGAATTTTAAAAGCACCATTTAGTTTATTATAATAAATGGTCTCTTTGAATAACTTCTCATCAAAGTCTACCTCAATTTTAGGGTCAAAAGCACCTCTTGCTTTTAATAACGCTGCTTCACTAGTGTTGATGACAAGATTTGCTTGTTTTACAATAGGATGGTAATTTTTTACAAAGCCTAAATACTCAGACAAAGACAAGGTATCAAGAAGACTGTTTTGTGCATATTGCTGCCAAAATAGTAAGAGACAAAGCAGGGTTGTATATTTTTTCATTGGACTATTTTTTTGCGTCAGGTTTTCCTTTTTCACTTCCTTCTGGTTGATAATAGTTTGGAGGAAAGCTGTTTAACTGTCGCCACAATTCATACCAAATAGGCACATCTTCTAAAAGGGCAATAGTTCTTGCACCAGAGCCAACTCTTATAGCTGTTGGCCACGTATGATCTTTTTCATCGGGTGATAACAGTACTCTGTATTTTCCGTTTTCACTGATAAAACGCTCTATGGCAACTACTTTTGCACCGTAAGTTCCGTAGGAAACGTTGGGCCATCCAGAAAAAATAATTGCAGGCCAACCGTCAAATTGTACACGTACCTTTTCATTGATATGCAATAATGGCAAGTCTATAGGACGTACAAAAGTTTCTACCGCCAAGTCATAGTTTTGTGGCATGATACCAACTAAAGATTCACCTTCTTTAAAAGTACCTCCAATTCCGCCTTTCAGCGCTTTATTTATAAATCCGTTTTGCGGCGAAGTGATGTATAGCAAGCTATTTCTAATTTTATAATTGCTATAGTTATTTTCTAATTGAGAAACCTGTGCTTCTGCGTCAAAACCACTAGATTTTGCGGTAAACATATCACTTTGAGATTTTGAAATTTTATCGGCAAAGGTTGCCCCAATTCGAGTTCGTTCTAACCTGGCATTTAAAACTTCATTTTTACTAGCTAATAATTTATTTTCTTGAGAAATCAATTTTGCTTGTGTTTCTTGTAGTTTTAATCCTTTTTGCTCTACATCTATCACGGCTTTTAATCCTTCTTTTTGCAGGGTTTCTGTTCTCGTAAATTGTTTTTCTGCAATTTTTAGGTTTGTTTTGGACGCTTCAAGATCGATACTATCACTTTTAACCTTTAGTTTGGATTGTAGCAGTTCGTTTTCCGTTTGTGCAATCTTTAAGCTGCGCTCTTTTTTTAATGCTTCAATTTGTCTTTTTAATGCCGCAACTTTTCCTTGATATGCGTTTACTGAAGAGGCTTTTGCACTAATTTGTTCGTTGGTTCTTTCTATCAAACGGTCATCAAAATACTCACTTTTAACTTCCGAAATTCTAAGGATGGTATCTCCTTTTTTTACAAAATCGCCCTCTCTTACAAACCATTGTTCTATTCTACCCGGAATTTGAGATTGAATGGTTTGTGGTCTTTGGCCAGGCTCTAATGTGGTTACTAAACCTTCACCTGTGATGTTCTGAGTCCAAGGTAAAAAAAGTAAAATAAAAGTTAAAAAGGCAAATACAAATAGAAACTTATTTAGGGATTTGTAATAATTTTTATTAAAAATATGTTCTCCAGATTTATAAGCAGTTAAATCTATTTTTTTATTTAATTGATTGTTAGAAATATTTAACATAGCTTTTAATTTATAGATTTTATTTCACCTTTTTCTAGGGTTATGGTTTGGTTGCATTGCGCTCTCCAGCTCTTTTTACTACTTACTACAATCAAGGCCCAAGGTCTTTTGGCATCTGTTAAATAATGTATAATTTTCAGGGTTTCCTCTAAATTAAATTGATCTAGAGGATCCTCTAGAATCATGATTTTTGGTTGTTTTATAATGGCTCTTGCCAAAATCATTTTTTTAGCAATAGTATAAGACATCTGTTTCCCTTCAGGATAGAGTACCGTTTCTAAGCCATTTGGTTGCTCTTTTAAAAACTGATTTAAACCTACAGTATCTAAAGCTTCAAAAATAATAGCTTCTTCAATTTGTCTGTTTCCAAAAACTAAATTGTCTCTAATGCTGCCTTCAAAAGGAGTTTCATCTGAAAGAGACAAACCAAGTTGAGAACGATAATGATTTAAATGCAAGCTGGCTAAAGACAAGTTATTAATATAAATATTTCCTTCTGTAGGTTCTATAATTCCAGAAATTAAGCGCACTAAACTAGATTTACCAGCACCACTTTCTCCTTGAATTAAGATTCTACTAGTAGGTGTTAAAGTGAAGGAAATGTTATTTAAAATAGCTTTTTTCCTGTTTTCAACACTGTAAGAAACATCATCTAATTCTAAGGTTACGCCATTTTTAAATAAAGGTTTTTCACCCTCTTGAGACTCTAGCTCTTTATCTACAACCTGTCCTATTTTTTCTATGGAAGTTAAGACATCATAAAAAGACTCCAAGCCAATAATCAGTTTTTCTACAGATTGTATGACCAATAATATAATGATTTCTGCGGCAACAAACTGCCCAATATTCATTTCTTGATTCAGTACCAAAGCACCTCCAATGAGCAGCAAACTAGCAGTTACAATTACTTTAAAACCAATCATTTGGCTAAATTGAAGTAAAAGTATTTTAAAGTGATTTTCTCTTGCTTCTAGGTATTTACTTACCAAAGCGTCATTTTTTTCAATGGCTAAGTTGGTATTTCCAGACAGTTTAAAACTCACAACCGTTCTTGCAACTTCTTGAATCCAATGGGCTACTTTGTATTTTATTTTAGACTCTTTTAAACTTGTTTCCAATCCTTTTTGAGCAGTAAATTTGAAAACAATATAAATTAATAGCAGTAAAAGTATCCCAAAAATAATAAAAAAGGGATGGTAAAATGACAGTAGAATTAAAGCAAATATAATTTGTAATAATGCCGTAGGTACATCAATTAAAATTTTAGACAACCCTTTTTGAATGGTTAAAGTATCAAAAAAACGATTGGCCAATTCTGGCGGATAATAATTGCGCAACTCGTTCATTTTTATTTTTGGAAAACGGTAACTCAATTCGAAAGAAGTCCTTACAAAAACTCTTTGCTGAATGGTTTCTATAATTCTAAGTTGCATTAATTGCAAGGCACCAGAAAAAACAACTCCCATGGTTACCACAACAACCAAAACAATCCAAGAAGTAGAAATTTGTGCACCTTGTATTAGATTTATAATTGCCTGTATTCCTAGAGGTAAAGATAGTGTAACCACACCTCCAAAAATGGCATAATAGAAAATCTGAAAAATATCTTTCTTTTCTAACCTTAAAAGTCCAACAAAGCGTTCCCAGGGTTTTAGCTGTTTGTTTTCCATAATTATTTTAAAGTATTTTTAACAAGTTGTACAAAAAAGTTTGTAGTAGTGTTTCCGTCTTTACAGTTTGTAATAGAAGGGAAGTGCTCATTTAAAAAGTTTTGATGCAAACCACCTTCTAAAACAGTGCTTGCCAAACTCAAAGCATTGGAATATTCTGGTTTTATTGCTAAAATCATTGCTTCTATTCGCGTTATTAGTCTTTTGTAGATTTCAAAATAGCCATCTCTGTTTTCGGCATCCACTTCTTTTGTTAAGAAAGATTTAGAACTTTCATTTACAATTATCTTATACAAAATGGCTTCGTTGA
>JBLHIE010000119.1:0-4896 GCA_047614925.1 Arenicella sp. | reverse complement strand
TTAACGATTCTGATTGTAAAATGGTCATTACTTCTGATGGTTCTTATCGCGGTGCAAAAACCATCGACTTGAAAGGAATTGTAGATGAAGCTTTAGAAAATTGTGCAGGAGTAGAAACCGTTTTAGTTGCTAAAAGAATCAACACTGATATTTATATGAAAGAAGGTCGTGATCAATGGTTGCAACCTTTATTAGATAAGGCATCTACTGCATGCGAAGCAGAAATTATGGATGCGGAAGATCCGTTGTTTATTTTGTACACGTCTGGTTCTACAGGAATGCCAAAAGGCATGGTGCATACAACGGCTGGTTATATGGTATATACCGCATATACCTTTAAAAATGCGTTTCAATATAAAGAAGATGATGTGTATTGGTGTACCGCAGATATTGGTTGGATTACCGGTCATTCTTACATTGTGTATGGTCCGTTAGCAAACGGAGCCACTACATTGATGTTTGAAGGAGTGCCAAGTTATCCGAATTTTGGACGCTTTTGGGAAATTGTTGAAAAGCACAAAGTAACTCAGTTTTATACGGCGCCAACAGCCATTCGAGCATTGGCAAAACACGGCACAGAATTGGTAGACACATACGATTTATCGTCTTTAAAAGTATTGGGGTCTGTAGGAGAACCCATAAACGAAGAAGCATGGCATTGGTATAATGATAATATTGGAAAAAAGAAAAGTCCGATAATTGATACTTGGTGGCAAACAGAAACAGGAGGCATGATGATTACACCAATTCCTTATGTAACACCAACCAAACCAACGTATGCAACCTTACCTTTTATAGGAATTCAGCCTGCAATAATGGACGAAAACGGAAACGAATTAAAAGGAAATCAGGTAGAAGGAAGACTCTGTATTAAATTTCCTTGGCCAAGTATTGCAAGAACTATATGGGGAAACCACCAACGTTATAAAGAAACTTATTTTTCAGCATATAAAGGTATGTATTTTACAGGTGATGGCGCTTTAAGAGATGAGGTTGGGTATTACAGAATTACAGGTAGAGTAGATGATGTAATAATTGTGTCTGGCCATAATTTGGGAACCGCACCTATTGAAGACGCCATCAATGAACATCCTGCAGTGGCAGAATCTGCTATTGTTGGTTTTCCGCATGATATCAAAGGAAGTGCATTGTATGGGTACGTCACTTTAAAAGACACCGGAGAAGGCAGGAATCAGGACAATTTAAAAAAAGAAATCAATCAATTAATAACAGATAGAATTGGGCCGATTGCAAAATTAGATAAAATTCAGTTTTCTGAAGGTTTACCAAAAACACGCTCAGGGAAAATCATGCGTCGTATTTTACGTAAAATTGCCTGTAATGAAACGGACAATTTAGGAGATGTTTCTACCTTATTGAACCCAGAAGTTGTGCAACGTATTATTGATAATCGGTTGTAAATCTTTACTGCCTTATTAAAATAGTTTGGCTTCAAAAATTCTTTACTACATAAAAGATTTTAGATGTTTTATCGAATGGATCTAAAGAGCTAGAGGTAAAAACTTTATTCTTTCGATTTGCAGCTATTTTTAGTTAATTGTTACTCATCTTGGTGCTTGATTTTAAAAGCGCAGCAGTCTTGTGTCTTTTATCGGATTACAGTCTGCGCATACTATTAAGATAAATCAAGGAAGACCTGTTGTGTTTAAAAAGCCTGACAGGTCTTTTTTGTTTATCGTACTTTTGTTAATCTGTCATAGTTCTTTGAATGGCACGTAAATTGACAACAATAAAAAAACATATACTAAAAATTAAAAGCATTAATGCAACATTTAAAAGATTCAAAAGAAAATAAAAAGAAACCCAAAGTATCTATTTTAAAGGCATTTAAAACCATTATTTGGCCAAAGCGAAAGCTGGTTTTTATTGGATTGACACTTATCGTGCTCAGTAGATTGTCTAGTTTGGTTGCACCATTAAAAATTCAAACGTTGTTAGATGACGTAATTCCGAATAAGGATTATGAGCAATTGTACAACTTATTACTTATTGTTGGCTTGGCTATTTTAGTACAGGCGGTTACTTCTTTTTTACTGACACGTATTTTAAGCGTACAAGCACAATATTTAATATCAGAATTAAGAGCCCAAGTTCAAAAGAAAGTATTGTCATTACCTATTCGGTTTTTTGACAATACAAAATCTGGTGCATTGGTTTCTAGAATTATGAGTGATGTTGAGGGGGTTCGAAATTTAATTGGAACGGGTTTGGTACAATTAGTAGGTGGAACCATTACCGCGGTAATTTCTATGATATTGCTAATTCAAATTAGTCCGTCTATGACCTTTTTTGTATTAGTTCCTGTGGCTGTTTTTGGAGTAGTCGCATTAAAAGCATTCAAATATATTCGTCCTATTTTTAGAAATAGAGGTGTTATCAATGCAGATGTAAAAGGAAGATTAACAGAAACGTTGTCTGGTGTAAGGGTGATAAAAGCATTCAATGCAGAGGCACAAGAAAATGATACGTTTGAAAAAGGAGTAGACAAATTATTTCAAAATGTAAAAAAGAGTTTAACCGCAACTGCAATTATGTCAAGTGCTGCTACTTTTTTGTTAGGATTAGCAACTACCGGAATCATGGGAATTGGCGGTTATAAAATTATGACTGGTGAATTGACCGTTGGAGAATTTTTATCATTTACTTTTTTATTAGGTTTAATGATTGCACCAATTGTACAAATGAGTAATATTGGAAGTCAGTTAACAGAAGCATTGGCAGGTTTGGATAGGACAGAAGAACTGATGAATATGCCTGCAGAAGAAGATGACGAAAATAGAACAATAGAATTAGAAAACATGAAAGGAGCACTTGTTTTTGACAATGTTTCTTTTGCGTATGAAGAAGGAAAAGAAGTATTGAATAATATTAGTTTTAAAGTACCTTCTGGCTCTGTAACAGCATTGGTTGGAAGTTCTGGATCCGGTAAATCTACCATTGCTGGTTTGTCGGCTACTTTTTTAAATCCGGAATCTGGTAAAATCACTATAGATAATCATGACCTAGCGAAAGTGAAATTGTCGAGTTATCGCAAGCATTTAGGGGTGGTTTTACAAGATGAATTTTTGTTTGAAGGAACTATTAGAGAGAATATTTTATTTCCAAGACCCAATGCAACGGAGCAAGAACTACAAGATGCTGTAGAAGCGGCATATGTAAATGAGTTTACAGATCGTTTTGATGATGGCTTAGATACTCTAATAGGAGAAAGAGGGGTGAAGTTATCTGGTGGTCAGCGGCAACGTTTGGCAATTGCAAGAGCAATTTTGGCAAATCCAAAAATTATTATTTTAGATGAAGCTACTTCTAGTCTCGATACAGAAAGTGAGTCTTTAATTCAGAAAAGTTTATCTGAATTGGTAAAAGATAGAACTACCATTGTAATTGCGCACAGATTAAGCACTATCAAACAAGCAAATCAAATATTAGTAATAGAAGCGGGTAGTATTGTTGAAAGAGGAACGCATGACGTTTTGATTGCAGCCAAAGGAAGGTATTTTGATTTGTATACGTATCAATCAAAAATTTAAGAAATACTTTTTGTAAACATCTGTTTTAAAAAACGACTCTAATAGTTAATATAGCATCATTTATGAAAAAAATACTTTTATTACTTGTTATCGTGGTTGCAATTTCTTGTAAAAATGAAACTAAAAAAGACTTAAAAAAAGAGGTGCCAATCGAAGTGAAAAAAGAAAATTTTCCAACAGCGTTAGGAAAGGTTTTTGAAGCACACGGAGGTATCAATTCTTGGAGAAAAGCACAAACAATGTCTTTTAATAAGGATGCAGAAGTACATACAGTAGATTTGAATTCTAGAAAAATAAGCATTCAGACTCCAACATATTCTTTAGGTTTTGATGGCAAAGACGTTTGGTTAGATGCTGTTAAAAAAGATGCTTACAAAGGGAACCCTAAATTCTATTACAATTTATATTTCTATTTTTATGCAATGCCTTTTGTATTGGCAGATAACGGAATTATATATGAGAAAATTGCTGATTTAGTTTTTGAAGGAACAACTTATCCTGGTTATAAGATTTCATACAAAGCAAACATAGGGACTTCACCAGATGATAATTATCGGGTGTATTACAATCCAAAAACTTATCAAATGGAGTGGTTGGCCTATACCGTTACCTTTACTTCTAAAGAAGCTAATAATGACTATCACCTTATAAAATATAATTCTTGGGAAAATACAAGTGGCTTGTTGTTGCCAAAAGAAATTACCTGGTACAAAACAACTAAAAGTGGAATGCCAACTGTACCTGCAAGACCTGCAACGGTATTTACATTGCCATTAATTAGTGAACAGAAGTTATCCGATTCCTTTTTTGAAAAGCCTGTGAAGTAGTTGTACAGCAGCAGTAACTCAGCAGTAGTTTGCAGTTCGTAAGTGAAGGTTAAAAAACAATAATTTACATTGGAGTGCAATTAAAAGACCATTAGGTTAAAATCATCTTAAGTGCTCTACTGTTCTCGAACAGACAGTTCGTTCAGTATCTTGTCATAAACAGAAACATAATACTTGTGAAACCTTGGAAGCAAAACGTTTTCAAGGTTTTTTGTTTGTTTTAAAACGTTTAAATCCCATAATTCTAAGCCCGCAACTTCTTCTTGTTGCATGGTTAGCGAAGAAAGAGGTACTTTTAACTCGGCAATAAAAACATGGTGATGTTCATTGTCTTGAATACCATTATCATGTTTAACTTGGTGAACCCTTGTCCCTATTTTAACGAGTTCTTTATCTGTTAGTTTTAAGCCAATTTCTTCTAAAACTTCTCTTTTTGCACCTTCTAAAATTGCTTCACCAGCACCAATATGTCCCGCAACAGAAATGTCCCAAATTCCGGGAAACACTTTTTTAGTGAG
>JBLHIE010000118.1:0-5032 GCA_047614925.1 Arenicella sp. | reverse complement strand
TTGTAGAAAATAAGGCTACAGTAATTTTTAAAGATTTTGCGCACAGTCCAAGTAAAGTAGCAGCAACTTCAAAAGCGGTCAAAAATCAATATACAAATAGAACTGTTTTGGCATGTTTGGAATTGCACACATACTCTAGCTTAAATGCTGAGTTTTTAGCAGAATATAAAGGTGCTTTAGATACAGCAGATAGGGCTGTTGTTTTTTATTCACCGCACGCAGTAAAAATTAAGCAGTTAGAAGAAGTAACTAGAGAACAAATTGCCACAGCGTTTGAAAGAGACGATTTGATTATTTATACAAATCCACAAGAATTTAAGGACTTTTTGTTCCGTCAAAATTTGGAAAATACTGCGCTTTTATTAATGAGTTCTGGTAATTATGGTGGTTTAGATTTTGAGGAATTGAAAACGTTACTTTAAGATTTTTAAATCCTAATTGAATTAATTTTTATTTTTGCCAATGTTTATCAATAATTCTTTGAATTAATCCTGTTCTAATTTCTTTATCGAATATAGATTTATAAAGAATAAATCATCTAATTTTTCCCTCTATTTCAGAGTAAATGTCAAACATTTTGAAATAAATAGTAGGGTCCCTTAAAGCTTATCATTAAATATTTTAGCAACTGACGCTATCATTTCATTGTTGTCAGAATAGGTGATTTGATAACAATTTAGAGTATCAAACCAATCTAAAAAAACTTGTGCGTTTTCTTTTATTGGTGATAGCCATGAATCTGGCACTAATTGCTGAAAAGCTTCAATTTTAGCTATTTTATCGAATTTTAAAGCACTATTTTTTTCATATTTGATAAAGACCAAATCTTTACAAGGTAAATGAGATAGAAAATTAGTATTGTTAGGTTTTAAATACCGAACAATTTTATTTAATCTTTTAAAATTGTATTCTGCAGAATTTTTTAATTCAGGATAGAGTGGAAGTAGTGTTTCTAAGCTATTTTTTTTGATTGAGATTGCTGCAGGAAAACTATAAACTTCTTTATTATCTGCGTCTATTGGTACAAAATCATCTGCCAAGCATGTAAAACCATTTGCTTGTAATAATGCCAAAGAAGTGCTTTTTCCGTTGCCAGAATCTCCTAAAAATAAAATAGATTTTTTTCCATTTGAAACTGCAGATGCATGAAAAACACCCAACCATTTGTCTTCCTCTTTTTGATGAATTTTTTGAATTAACTCCATAGAGAATTTTCCTTGAAAAAAATGAATGTTAGCATTATCCCAAGAACCAATAAGTATATTATTTACAAACAGAAATATATAATTATGTTTAATAAAAACTTCAAAATTATTCTTAAATTCAGTTACTTCATCAATACTTAAATGCGCAAATTTAGGATGTATATAAGAAAGTTCTTTTTCACTAAAAAATGAAATTTTAAAAACAATATCGTTGATTTTATAAAATTTTATAAATTCAAAATTTTTAGGTCTTTTAGTATTTTTATAACGGTCTACTATTTCAAGTCTTTCGATTTTTTCTTCTTTGTAGAATTTTCTTTCAAGTTCTAAAACAAAATCTAAAGACTTTTCTAAAGGAACAGATAGTTTTTTTGATAAAGTGTCTGCAATTTCTTTTACAGAAATTCCTGTACTTAACTTTTCTAAAATTTCTGCTGTGGTGTTTTCTAAAACTAAATATTCATTTGTGTTTTCAGCCCAAACGATTGTTTTGTCCTCTATTGCTTTGTATAATAAATGGGGGTATTCTTTCATGTAAAATAAAAATAAGCTTTTTTTAAGTGCTGTAAAGCAAAAAACGTCTCGAATAAATCGAGACGTTTTGTAAAAATAATTTAGTATGTATTAAAATCCAGTTCCAGGAGCTTCTGGAGAAGCTGCCTGCGCTTTTTGTGGGTTCAAAATCATGTAGGTTCCTAGAGCTTTTAAAGCAGCGTATTTTCCGTAAGATCCAATCTTCTTAAGAGCATCTTTACGAGAAATATCTTCTTTTTTATTATTTTGATTTTTCATTTTTATGTTTTTAAGTTCTCGTGAAAATTATTCTAAAATTATTTTTTTATTCAATATGATTTTTTCGGACTCTAATTGAATAATATATATTCCAGTTGATAATTGAAGTACAGAAATATCTTGAATACCATTTGTATTAAAAGAACTATTTAATAGTTGTTTACTAAGCATGTTAAATAATCTTATAGTTGTTTTTCCTTGAGGTAAACCAACAATTCTTATTGTTGTATTATCAGTTTTATAAACACTAATTTTTTCTGAAATTAAATTAGTGGTTATATTTAAAGTATTTTGTGCGGTATGCAGATAGAACCTACCAATTCCGTTAGAAATTTCAGTTAAGATGATTTTGTATGTATTATTTGCTGCATCCAATCTGGTGAAAATGTTGGTTTCCCTGTCTTCTAAATAGACTTTTTGCGCTGTTGGTAGGTTTAATACTTCAGCAGAGAAAGTGATTTCTTTTCCTGCATCAGCGTTTATTCCAATAGGAATTACCATGTTCTCGTAATTAGAATTCGGTAGCGATTGTATCGCATAATGCTGACCATTACTCTCCGAAATTAAATGAGAATAAATAGCATAGGGGTGAGATACTCCTGTAAATAATTTTCCGTCATAACCATTATCAAAACTTGTTGTTGTTTCATCTATGTAGTAAATTTCAGTAGCTCTTTTTGTGCTCTCTGAATCTATTAATAGTTTTATATAAGGATTTGCTTTTTTTTGAAAGGTATTTATAGTTTCATGGCTTAAACTTGTTTTTTCAAAAAGAACATCTGTTCCACTGTTAGCCTCTATAAAAAAACCTTGTCCAGGTGCAATTTGAAAATTACTTGCCAAATTTTTTGTTTGATAATCAGGTAAACTTTGATTCCAAACCCAAATAGTAGTTGTTATGTTAGCATTGTTTGTCATAAATGCATTACTACTTAAGTAGGAAGGATATGGGTTGCCAACTAAATTAAAGTTTGTGCCATCCCCTGACGCTCCAAGCGTAATAGCTCTAGTAACATCTGCTGTTTGCAAAGTTCCTTCAAAAGTAATGTTACCAGCAGCACTAAGGCTAGTAGAAAACCCTTGTCCTGTATTTAATTCTTCGGTTGTATCTGTTACTGAATTGGCGTGGTCTGTATCGCCAACTGTGTAATAACTCCATCTATCAGAAGCTAAAGCTTGACTGTTATCAAATTTTGCCAATGCTATATTTTGAGAAGTTCCAGTTCCAGATCCTAGTTGAATAGAATTTTGTGTAGCAAAATCGATAACACTATAGTTATGAACGGGTGCAGAGATTAAATACCAACTACTAAAAGCATTCGAAATATTTCTCTTATAAACTAAATAACCACTATAAGTGCCAGTGACTTTGAATGTGCCGCTGTTAGAAGAAGATGAGTTAATAGTTGTTAATCCTTTCATTTTTAGCTTTTGAGTAACTTCTAAAGAAGCATCAGCGTCAATTGTGATATTTCCTGCAAGCGCTATAGTAACACTTTTTATTTCTGGATTATTATTCGTATTTGGTATTGATACATTTGAATCAATAGTTGGTATTCCATTACTCCAATTATTTGCTGTTTCCCAATCGTCAGAAAAACCATTCCAAGTTGTTGAGGAGGTTGTAAACGCCTCTTGAGAGAAGGGGAGTAGTAATTCTCCATTGGACGTATTTCGAGTCCAATTATTTTTATCTGTTAAAACTGATAAGTAGGACGAATAGGAGTTTTTATTGGAACGTGAAGAACTAAAGAAACCGCCATCAGGGTTATTTGTGGGGTTAAATTCTAAAAAATCTGTACCTGGGATTAAATCTGTTCCTTCAAGACCAGTTCCGTTAAGCTCTGCCCCAACAGTTCCATTTTTAATTCCTGTAATAAAAGTGGTAGGAGTATTTTCATTAGTTCCTTTGTAAGCAAATAAAGTTTCTCCACTAGCTACTAAAACGACATTATCTATAGGGTCAGAGCTAGTTAAAACGCCTATTGAAGCTCCGTAATTCACGTTATTTACAGCGTTATCAATATCTGTAAAAACAACGACAGTGCCTGCATTTATAAGTAAACTACCAATATTCCAAATCAAATAGCCATCTTGTCCCGATTCTACGAAGGCTGTATTTGTTTCGTCCCATTCATAATCCGTAAAATAGATAGTTGAATTTGCAGCGAGATCAGTTAGAGCAACAATAGAAAAGTCATCATCTCCATCTACATTCAGAGCGGTAAAAGCAATATCGCCTCTAGACTGAGAACTGCAGATTATAGCGTTTATTAAAAAAAGGCATAGCATGATGCCTCTGAATGAGTGTTTTTTTTTCATAGCGTTTAGAATTTTAACTAAAACTACAAAAAAAAAGGCATATAAAAAACTAAAACACTGAAAATCAGTACCTAATAATATTTATTAATTTTTACGCCAGAAGAAAGGAGTAAATAAAATGAGCACTGTAAACAATTCTAAACGACCAATTAACATTAGAAAAGAACAAAACCATTTTGCCGCATTTGAGAGATGTGCAAAATTATCTACAGGACTTACAGAGCCAATTGCAGGTCCAATATTACCTAAAGAAGAGGCTGCTGCGCCAAGGGCAGACATAAAATCTAAACCTAGAAATGTTAGTATTACAGACGAAGTAGTAAAGATTAACATGTAAATAACAAAGAAAGATAAAATATTAAAAACAATAGTTCTGTTTACCGTTTTTCCATCAAGCCTCACGGGGATAATAGCGTTTGGATGCAAAGCTTTCTTAAACTCTAAGAAACTATTTTTTAACATGATGATGTGCCGTACTATTTTTACACCACCACTAGTAGAACCTGCAGAGCCTCCTGTAAAAAACAGCGCAAAGAAAATACCCGTTGCAAAGAAATTCCACATGGTAAAGTCTGCAGATACAAAGCCAGTAGTTGTTACCACTGAAGTGACCATAAATAGGGCATGTCTAAAAGCACTTTCTGCATCTCCAAGAACTTTTGGATGTGCTAAAACGCTTTCTAAATTAGTGTCTTGAAAAAAGAGTATTACAA
>JBLHIE010000117.1:0-5046 GCA_047614925.1 Arenicella sp. | reverse complement strand
GTTTTAATAGTTTTTTTACTAGTCACTTCAAGCAGCTTGTTGGCACAAAGTGCAAGTTCTTCGCCTTATTCTTTTTTCGGAATAGGAGAACAATATACGCCAAGAACTGCAGAAAATGCTACAATGGGGGGAATTGGAGTTGCCTTTAATCATTATAAATATTTAAATTTTACAAATCCTGCAGCAAATGCTTTTTTAAGGGAAACAACCTATTCTTTAGGACTTTTAAATAATGATTTAACTTTAAAAACGGCAGATTCAAAGCAAAACTCTATTTCTACAAGTTTAAATTACATCGCTTTAGGTTTTCCGATAGGTAATAAAGCAGGTTTCTCTTTAGGTTTACAGCCTATATCTTCTGTGGGTTATTCTTTGTCAAATAATGATTTTGACGCAAACGGAGATTTGTCTGCCATTACGCTGTATGCGGGTAAAGGTGGCGTAAATAGAATTTACGGTAGTTTCGGAATACAAGTTTCAAAACAATTTGCGGTTGGTGTTGAAGTAGATTACAGCTTTGGTACTATAGAAAACAGTATTACAAACCAAAGAGCAAATGTAAGCTTAGCTTCAAAATATAAAGAAGAAAATATTATTAGAGGAGGTGCTATTACGCTAGGAACGCAATATCAAAAAACATTAAAAGATAAATTGTACTTCAGTGCCGGTGCAACGGTAAAGCTTGGGGCCGACCTTAATACAACAGGGAATGAGTATCTATACTCCTTAACCGTTTCAGGAACAACAGATATTCCAAGAGACACTGTCTACGCAAATGCTATTTCAGGGAAATACAAATTACCTTTAAAATCTATTCTAGGAGTTGGTCTTGGTAAACATGATAAATGGCATGTAGGTTTAGAGTATCAAAATCAAGCTGCTTTAGAATCTGAAGGTTTTGCAAACACTTCAAATTCTTCTTATGCGTATGAAAAATCAAATAGAATATCTTTAGGAGGATTTTATTTACCGAAAATAAATTCGATCTCAAATTACTGGGATAGAGTCACTTACAGAGGTGGTCTGCGTTTTGAAAAAATAGGACTTGCTGTTGATGGTTCTGGAACAGGTACAAATTTTACGTCAATAGACGACTTTGGCATGTCTTTTGGATTAGGTTTACCATTAAAACAACTGTCTACTGTTAATTTAGGTTTTGAATATGGTAAAAGAGGTTCTACTTCTAACAACCTTATTGAAGAAAATTATTTTAACGTGAGGCTAAGTTTGTCTTTGACGGCTTCTGGTGCTCAAGGATGGTTCAGGAAGAGAAAGATTGATTAATTTATAAAACTATTACAATGAAGAAAATTACGTTTTTATTAGCTGCAATGTTATTGTTAACAACAGTAGAAACAAATGCGCAAGATGCAAGTAGAGAATGTACCATTAAATACAACTTATTTAAAGGAGATTATCAATCTAAAAAATTCGATGAAGCTTATATAAATTGGATTTACCTTATGGATAATTGTAAAGACTTGTCTGTGAACATCTATAAATTTGGTGCTACTTTATCTGAGGATGTTAGAAAAGAACCAACTTTAGCGAAAAGAGTATACGAACAAAGATTGCAATATTTTCCAACTAAAAATCCTGCAAAAGTTCACAGTGATTATGCAACCTATTTATTTGAAAACAAATTAGCTTCAAATGATGAAGTTTTTAAAATATTAGAAAAAGGCTACGCTATAGACCCAACTAAAATGGGTGTTAAGAACTTATACATCTATTTTCAAGGAGTAACAGATAGAAATAAAGACACAAACCCTCAAAAGGTTTTTGATACTTATGATGATGTTTTAGAAAACGTAAACATTAAGTTAGCCAACTATGCTAAAAAATTAGTGAAGTATAGTGATACTACCAAGGTATTAGACAAAAGAGACAAACAATTGAAAAGAGCATATACCGTTAACTCTACTGCTTTAGGAACTGTAGAAGGTGGTTTGGATGCTATTATTTCTGAAATAGCTACTTGTGTGCGTTTAATTCCTTTGTATGAGCGAGATTTTGAAGCAAATAAATCAAATGCAATTTGGTTAAAAAGATCAGTTTCTAGAATGTTTAACAAAGGTTGTCAAGAAGAGCCTTTATTCGAAAAGCTAGTAAGAGCTTTTGCAGAAGCATCTCCATCACCAGAAGCGTATGCTTTCCTAGCAAATGTATTAGAAAATAATGACGATAGTGCGGGTGCAGTTAAGATGAGAGAGAAATCTTTTGAATTAGAGACAGATCCATTAAAGAAAGCGAAGTACAAATTAAAGTTTGCACAGGCGGCTAAAGATAGAGGACAGTATAGCAAAGCGAGAAGCTTAGCGAGAGAAGCTTTAAAATTTAACCCAAGATCTGGTAGAGCATATTTATTTATAGCTACTTTATACCAAGGAAGTGTAAATGATTGTGGTGACAACTTATTCGAAAAAAGAATGGTGTACGTTGCTGCTTTAAACATGGCGCAAAGAGCTGCGTCCGTGGATCCTAGTATTTCTGCTAGAGCAAGCAAATATATTAATATATATGATCAAAATGTACCTAGTCAAAAAGACATATTTAACGCTACTGCAGTTCCAGGAGGAAAGTTTACAATAAAATGTTGGATTGGAGAAACCGTAAGAATACCAAATAAGTAGTTTTTTGAAAAACTATAATCAAATAGTATTGAAAAGCATTGCTGTAATTTATTTTACGGGAATGCTTTTTTCTTGTTCTAATACATCGGAAGAGGTTCGTAATTTTTTAGAAGAAAAAAACTTACCAATTGGCAGCGCAAAAGAAGCCTTTCATGTGTATAAAGATTCAGGACGGATTACCTCTAAGCTAATAACACCTTTGTTATTAGATTTCAGTAATCGAAAAAAGCATCCTTATAATGAGTTTCCGGAAGGAATAAAAATTATCAACTTTAACAATAAAGGAAAAGATTCTGTAACTATTATTGGAAATTATGCCTTATCTTATGTAAAAACAGAAGTATCAGAAATTAAAGGAAATGTTGTTGTTGTAAATCATACAGACAAATCGAGACTAGAAACAGCACAATTGTTCTGGGATCAAAAGACAAAATACTTTGTTTCTGAAAAAGCATTTGTAATGTATAAAGAAAATGATACAATAACAGGGGTAGGTTTTGAATGTAAAGAAGATTTAAGTAAGCATTTGGCAAAAAAAACAACAGGTAGCATAGAAACAAAAGAATAGAAACATGAGTAGAATTTGGAAGTTTTTTCAGTACGGTTATTTAATAATAGCCTTAGTATGTATAGTGGAAGGAGTTGTTCGTTGGAATACCGAAAGAAGTAGGGCTTATTTGTTTTTAGGTTTTGCCTTTTTAATTATCTTAGTATTCTTTTTTAAAAGACACTTCAGAAAGAAAGTGGAAAAAAGAAATAACCTAAATAAATAGTTTATTCGTTTCTGAATGGAAATTGAAATTATCATTATCTTTTTATCAATTATACTTTCTGCATTTTTTTCGGGAATGGAAATTGCATTTGTTTCTGCAAATAAACTGCACATAGAATTAGAGAAAAAAAGAGAAGGATTTATCCCTCAAATATTAAATAAAATTACCCAAAAATCTTCAAAATTTATTACCACGATGTTGGTTGGTAATAATATATCTTTAGTAGTTTACAGTTACTATATGGGAAGATTTTTGTTGGGTGTGTTGCCTTTAGATGCGTTTAATGAGTTCTCGGTGCTACTGATACAAACTATAATTTCTACAATTGTAATATTGGTAACGGCAGAGTTCTTACCAAAGGCAATCTTTAGAATTTATGCAAATGAGGTGCTAAAAATATTTGCGGTACCCGCTTATGTTTTTTATGTTTTATTTCATTTTTTTTCAGAATTTATAACAGCAATTTCAGATTTCTTTTTGCGTGTTTTTTTTAAAACAAAAGCAGACGAACAGCAGGTAGAATTTAGTAAAGAAGAGCTGGGGCATTACATTTTAGAGCAGTTAGAAACAGGTAATACTGATGATGAGGTAGACTCTGAGATACAGATTTTTCAAAATGCTTTAGAATTTCATAATGTAAAAGCAAGGGAAGTAATGGTGCCTAGAACTGAAATTACTGCAGTAGAAATTCATGAAAAAGTAACCAATTTAGAAAGTGTGTTTATAGAAACGGGCTTATCTAAAGTATTAGTCTATAAGTCTTCTATGGACGATGTTGTGGGGTATATAAATGCTTTTGAGCTTTTTAAAAAGCCAAAAACTATCAAATCTATTTTGCTTTCGGTAGAAATTGTACCAGAATCTATGATGATTAATAATGTTTTAAATATTTTAATGAAGAAGCGTAAAAGCGTAGCTGTAGTTGTAGACGAGTACGGCGGAACTTCTGGAATGATAACAGTAGAAGATATTGTAGAAGAGTTGTTTGGAGAAATAGAAGATGAGCACGATTCTCAAGAGTTTTTAGAAGAAAAGATAAGTGAAACTAGTTTTAATTTTTCTGCAAGATTAGAAGTAGATTATTTAAATGAAGAATACGGCTTAAGTATCCCTAAATCCGAAGCTTATGAAACGTTAGGAGGTTTTATTATAGAGCACACAGAAAACATACCCGAAGAGAATGAAGTGGTAGATTTAGAAGGTTTTGAAATTAGAATTTTAAATACCAGTGGTGCAAAAATAGATATTGTCTGTCTTAAAGTTACAGATTTAGAAGATTAGTGAAATAAATTTCTTTCCTTTCACTAAAAATCACCCAATTACTTGCTGTTAAGTTTAAAAAGAGGTTGCGATATTAAAACCCTAATCGTATATTCGCCCACTAATAAATTAAAATGTATGGCAATTTTATCAAAAATTAGAGAACGCTCAATGTTCTTAATTATTATAATTGGTTTAGCACTTTTTGCTTTTGTATTGGATCCTTCTACTTTAGGAGATTTTTTCAATTCAAGCAAAGTGAATGAAGTTGGAGAAGTAAATGGAGAAGTGATTTCTACACAAGAATTTGCGCAAGCCTTAGATCAATACAAACAACAATCTGGAAGTAGCGTTTCTGAGATGCAAGCAGCCAAAGCTGT
>JBLHIE010000116.1:0-5068 GCA_047614925.1 Arenicella sp. | reverse complement strand
CAAATGGAGAAATAGAAAAATTCTTTTTAGTTTGGTGGTTATATAAATAGTTATTGGTTTCTAATTATATTACAGTGTTTATCATTCTAATATCCTTTTTTTTCTAAATTTCAGAAATAAAAAAGAGAAACTTACAAACGTAAGTTCCTCTTTTTAGAATTTATTTTTTGTCTTAATTATTCGTCTTCCTCTTCCTTATCGTCTTTAGATGTTTTATTCCAAATTTTGATATTATCATCTTTTGTGATACCTGAAATTATTTCAACATTAATACCATCTGAAATTCCTAGCTCGAGCTCTTTTCTTTCAAAGATATCTTCTCCAATTTTAATCTCGACATAAGGTTTGTCTGTTTTTTTATCAAACTGTAAAACAGATTCTTTAACAGATAATACACTGTCTTTCTGTTCTAAAACTATTTCTGCATTGGCACTATAACCTGCTCTTAAAAAATAGTCTTTATCTAAAGTTAAATCCGCTTTAATTGTGAACTGAACAGCGCCATTAGTCTCTGTACCTTTTGGTGCTATAAAATTAAGTTTAGCTGGAAATTTCTTATCATTTATAGCTCCTAAAGTAATGTCTAAATCAATGTCTTTTTTAATTTTACCTACTTCAGCTTCGTCTACTTTTCCTTCAAAAATCATCTTACTCATATCTGCAATAGAAGCAATCGTTGTACCCGCATTAAAATTGTTTGCTTGTATCACTTGATCTCCCTCTTTTACAGGAATTTCTAAAATTGTACCAGACATTTGTGCTCTAATATTCGTGTTTGCAGAACCCGATGAACCTGCAGAACCACTTTTTATTATTTGATAATCATTACCGAGGTTTCTAACTTCTTGTTTTGATTGATTGTAAGTTAACTCTACCGCCTCATATGCTGCTCTAGAAATTACCCCTTTTTCAAACAAGCTTTTGTTTCGTTTATAAGATACTTCTGCATTATTTAGACGAATCTTACCATTGTCTAACCTACCTTTTGCACTTATTAAAGATTGTTCGTTTGGCACAACTCTAACAGTTGCAATTAAATCTCCTTTTTTAACCTTTGCTCCTTCTTGAACCAATATTTTATTAATAATTCCAGAAATTTGGGGTTTAATTTCAATTTCCTCTAAAGGGGTTACCTTACCTGTTGCAACTGTTTTTTTAACAATAGTAGCTTTAAATGCTTTTTCTGTTTCAAAAGTTATTGCAGATTTTTTATTCATTTTACCGAACCAAATTAATACGGCAATAAATATAATTGCTATAGTTCCAAATATTATTCCTTTTTTCATTATTAGTTAATTTTTGTAATGTTGGTTTATTTATAATCTAATTAATTTTACTTTTTTTATTCTTCTCTTAACGCCTCTATAGGTCGAATCATAACGGCTCTTTGAGCGGGTATCAAGCCTATTAAAGAACCAAAAGTAACTAATGCAGCTACGGCACCTAAAGCGACTCCTACGTTTACAGTTGGATTTACAAATGGAATACCATCACCGCCTGCAAGTGTTGCATTTACAATCATTAGAACAAATCCAGCAAATATAATACCTAGAATTCCAGCAAGTAATGTTAAAAACACAGATTCTAAAACAATCTGACCTCTAATTTTAGCAGGTGTTGCTCCTACAGCTCTTCTAATGCCTATTTCTTTAGTTCTCTCTTTAACGGTAATTAGTAAGATACTTCCAATAGCAATTACGCCTGCTATTAGAGTAGAAATCCCTACAAACCATGTTAAGAATTTGATTCCTGTAACAAAACCTGTAATTTTCCCAAACATTTCTCCAAAATTAAAGGATCCAAAAGCTCTCTCATCATCGGGGTGCACATTGTGTCTTCTCTTTAAAATTGCTTTTGCATTCTTTTCTACCTCAACAATATTTGCATCTTTACTGGCTGCAATAACCATCCAACCTATATTTTCACCCGTATTATTTATTTTTCGATAAGTTGAAAACGGTATATATATAGAATCATCTCCTTCAAAACTAGTTCCGTTATCTTTGTAAGTTCCTACCACTTGAAAGAAGCTACCATTTATTTCTAAAAAATCTCCAACAGGTTTTTCATCTTTCTTAAATAATTCATCCACAATTTTTTCCCCTATGATACAAACCTTTCTTTCACTATTTATGTCATTTACATTTATAAACCTGCCATCAATAATTTTCACCTTATTAACATTATCTAAGATTGGGTAATCGCCAAAAAGTTTATATGTTTTTGTATTGGTTTTTCTTTTTACGCTTGCTGGTGGACCTCCAAAAACACCTTGAACATTCCTTGGAACGACAAATTGAACTTCTGGAATTTGTTTTTTAATAGCTTCTACATCTTGTATTTTAAGTCGCATACTTCTACCTCTTTGAAAACCTTTATGGGGTCTTTCTGTTCTTTGTGCCCATAAAAAGATGCTATTGGTTGCTAAGTTTTTAAATTCTTTATCAAATCCGTTTTCCATTCCTTTAGCAGCACCTAAAAGTGTAATAAATAAAAATACACCCCATAAAACGCCAATTACAGTAATGGCTGTTCTTAGTTTGCTTTTTTTTATAGAACCAAATATTTCTTGCCAGGAATCTTTATCAAAAATAAACTTCATAATTATATCTTTTTAATCTTCTCTCATTGCTACAACTGGTTTAATTCTTGCTGCTCTTCTTGCAGGAATAAATCCAGCAATTGCACCTACAAAAATCAATAGAATTGTTGCCCAAACAATGGTACTCGTATTTACTGCCGGATTTGTAATAAAATAATCTTTTAAACCATTCCCCATTTTTTCTAATGCAAAAATTGCGATTAGTAAACCAAAATAACCAGCTAATGCGGTAATCATAATAGACTCTTGTAAAATAAGACCAATAATAGAACTAGGTGTTGCCCCTAATGCTTTTCTTATTCCTAATTCTCTCGTTCTTTCTTTGACAACAAAAACCATAATATTTCCGATAGAAATTGCTCCTGCAAATAAAGTTCCTATTCCAATCCACAAAACAATAAATTGTAACATACTTGCAAATTGCATGTTTTGTTGGTAATCATCAAATACAGATCTTACTCTAATAGCGCTTCTATCCTCTCTTGCTATAAAATATTTTTCTTTTAGAATTTTTTTAATATCTCTCACCATCTTTTTTGCACCATTTACGCCAAGTGCTTTATTGAATGATAAATTAATTTGATCTATATCGGTTGTATTTTTATAAATTAATTGAATCGTTGAAACAGGTGCATATATTAGTCTTTCTTCGTTATCCCCACCAGAATCACTAAAAACACCTACAACTCGATAAGCAATACCGTTTAATTCAATGAATTTACCTAAAGAAGTGACCTTGCCAAATAAATCTTGTTCTACAAGCCTACCAATAACTACAATTCTATTTTTATTTTTGACATCATTCGCATTGATAAATTTTCCTTCATCTACCATTGTTTTCTCTAAAAATTGATGCTCTGGATGCACAGCTCTTACAGTGTAAGAACCTGATTCTTGCCTAAATTTTGCCTGAACACCTTTGTATATTCTAGCACTAATATATTCGATGCTGTTTCCCAATTCTTTTTCTAACAATTCAATATCCTCATTTTCAAATTGAATTTGTCTCCCTTCTTTAAAACCTTTGTATGCTTTTGTTGTTCTTCCAGATCTTACAATAATAGTATTTGTGGCATCATCTGAAAAGAATTCTTCAAAGGTGTTTTTTAATCCATTTCCCATACCAAAAAGTACAGTGAAAATGAAAATTCCTAAAGCCACTGTAAAAGCCCCTAAAAAAGTTCTTAATTTATTTTTACCAATACTCTGAAATATTTCTCTCCAACGATCTAAGTCAAACATATTAAACTGCTTTTGCTGCCTTGGTTAACTCATCACTAGTAATTACACCATCTTTTAAACGCACAATTCGTTTGGTTTGTGACGCCACTTCTTCCTCATGCGTAATTACAAAAACCGTCATACCCTCGTTATTAATATCTTTCAATAAATCCATTACAGAATCTGTAGTAGTAGAATCTAAAGCTCCCGTAGGTTCATCTGCCAAAACAACTTTTGGATTTGTAACCAAGGCTCTAGCGATGGCAACACGTTGTTTTTGTCCACCAGAAAGTTCATTTGGTAAATGATTTGCCCAATCTTTTAAACCTACTTTGTCTAAATAATCCATAGCAATTTTTAAACGTTCTTTTCTATTTACTCCTTTATAATAAAGAGGAAGAGAAACATTTTCTAAAGCAGTTTTATATGATATTAAGTTAAATGATTGAAATACGAAACCTAGAAACTTATTTCTTAAAATAGCCGCCTTCTTCTCATTCAAATCTCTAATAAGTTGACCGTTTAAATAATAATTACCTTCATCATGCCCATCTAACAAACCAACAATATTTAATAAAGTAGATTTTCCAGAACCTGAAGACCCCATGATAGAGACAAATTCCCCTTCTTTTATGTGTAAGTCTATTCCTTTTAAAACGTGTAAAGAACTTTTACCTATTGGATACGATTTGTGAAGTTTTTCTATTTTAATCATTCGCTTTTTATTTGGGTATAAAAGTATTAAATATCGTCTGCTACCGGTACTAATTTTATGTTAAAAGCAATAGCATAAATAACCTAAATACTTACATAAGACGACTTATAATAAGTTATGTTACAAGAAAATTAGAAAAAGTTAAAGTATCTTTGTAATTCATAAAGTTTGAAGTATTTAAATGATTGATATTCCTAAAAATAAGAAAATAATTTTGTTTGATGGCATTTGTAATTTGTGCAATAGTGCAGTTACAATAGTAATTAAACAAGATAAAAAAAACACGTTCTTGTTTGCGGCCATTCAATCTAAAAAAGGAAAAGAAATCATTGATTATTTAGAGATAGATATTGCTAAAATAGATTCTATTATTTTATACGAACCTGGTGTTTCGTATGAAGTGAAATCTACTGCAGCTTTAAAAATAATGAATGATTTTGGCCAATTTTGGCAACTCACAAAACTATTATGGGTTTTCCCCAAAGGTTTTAGAAACCAAGTGTATGATTTTATTGCAAAAAACCGTTACA
>JBLHIE010000115.1:0-5094 GCA_047614925.1 Arenicella sp. | reverse complement strand
ATCTAAAGAATCTCTAAACGTATCTACATCCGGAGTGATAGCGCCGTCAAAATGACCGATTTCACTTTCATAATGGTTTCGCATGTCTACACAAATCGTATCGGGATTTGCCAACATTTCATTAAATTCCTCTGCATTTAAATGAACGCCTCTGTTGGTCACGTCAAAAGTTTCATCAACCAAACCGTCTGCAACAATTTTTTTTCGAACCTTTACTTTCAGTTTTAAAAACGATTTATTATGATGTTCTATCGCCACATTTAAACGAATATCTTTCAAAAAAGCAATGGTATCTATCTGCTCTTTTAACGCATAAAGATTTTCTGACGCCACAGATAATTGTGCATTTATGCCTTCAAAAGAAACATAAATTCTACCTAAAACGTCTAAAACATTCCATTCTAAGAATAATTTATCTCGTAATAATTGTGGATTCTCTATCTTAAAGTATTGATAAAAAGAAATGGTAATGCGGTCTTTACCCGCTTCATCTATTAAGGCAGCGCGCTCAATGGCGCTTAACTTATTGTACAGTTGCATGCTATACTAATTAGGTTAAAATTATTTTTTGGATCACTTTTCAGCGCATCACTTAAATCTAGCACAAACCTACTATTTTTTTAATGAAAGTTTAATTTTAAACAGTAGAAATTTATTTGCTTCATTTTTAAACTTTGGTTGATTTATAACGTTTTAAGTAATTTATTTTACTCTTTTTTTTAGCATCTTTGCAGTCTTAAAAGCAAGAGAAATGAAAATAGCTGTAGTTGGTGCAACTGGCATGGTTGGCACCGTAATGTTGAAAGTTTTAGAAGAACGTAATTTACCGATTACAGAATTAATTCCTGTGGCATCTGCAAGATCTGCGGGTAAAAAATTAGCATACAAAGGGAAAGAATATAGCGTAGTAACTTTGGAAGATGCGTTAAAAATGAGCCCAGATATTGCTTTATTTTCTGCTGGTGGAGATACTTCTTTAGAATGGGCGCCAAAATTTGCAGCAATTGGCACTACCGTAATTGATAATTCTTCTGCTTGGAGAATGGATCCAACAAAAAAATTAGTTGTTCCAGAAATTAATGGAAACGTTTTAACTTCGGATGATAAAATTATTGCAAATCCGAATTGTTCTACCATACAATTGGTAATGGCTTTAGCGCCATTGCATAAAAAATATAAAATGAAACGCGTGGTAATTTCTACCTACCAATCGGTTTCTGGTACGGGTGTAAAAGCAGTGCAACAGCTAGAAAATGAAGAAGCTGGTATTGAGGGTGAAATGGCATATCCTTACAAAATAGGTAGAAATGCATTGCCTCATTGTGATGTTTTCTTAGAAAACGGCTACACAAAAGAAGAAATGAAATTGGTAAAAGAGCCAAAGAAGATTTTAAATGACAACTCCTTTTCTGTAACCGCTACTGCCGTTAGAATTCCCACTGCTGGCGGGCATTCTGAAGCAGTAAATGTGCAATTTGAAAACGATTTTGATATTGCAGAAGTGCGTCAAATTTTAGCTGAAACTCGAGGTATTATTGTGCAGGATGATTTGGCAAATAACATCTACCCGATGCCTATAAATGCCCATGATAAAGATGAAGTGTTTGTTGGTCGAATTAGAAGGGACGAATCTCAAGAAAATACCTTAAATTTGTGGATTGTTGCAGATAACTTAAGAAAAGGTGCTGCTACAAACACAGTTCAAATAGCTGAATATTTAGTTGAAAATAATTTAGTTTAATTACATTTATGGCAGAATTTCACAAAGTACACATACAAGAAATAAGACCAGAAACCGCAGATGCGGTTTCTGTAGCATTTAAGATACCTGAAAATTTAAAAGCTGATTTTAAATTCACAGCAGGACAATACGTAACGCTTCAAACAACAATTAATGGAGAAGTAATTAGAAGGGCGTATTCTATTTGCGCTACTCCAGAAAGTGGCGAAATTAGAGTGGCTATTAAAAAAGTAGCGAAAGGTGTTTTTTCTACCTATGCAACCACAGAATTAAAAGTTGGCGATGCAATAGAAATAACAGCTCCTGAAGGACGTTTTTTATTAAGTCCAGATGCAAACAAAAATTATATTGGTTTTGCAGCTGGTTCTGGAATTACACCCATTTTGTCAATGTTAAAATCGGTTTTACAAACTGAAACTACTGCTACTTTTACATTGGTTTACGGAAACAAATCTGCTGCAGACACCATCTTTTATGAGGAGTTAAATCAACTAAAAGAAACGTATTCAGGTAGGTTTAAGTTACACTATATCTTCAGTAGAGAAAATGTAAAGAATAGTTTACGCGGTAGAATTGATGGCAACGTAACCAACTACTTTGTAAAGAACATGTACAAAGAAACTTCTTTTGATGCTGCTTATTTATGCGGACCGGAAGAAATGATAAAAGACGTTTCTAAAACGTTAGAAAAAAACAACATTGCAAAAGAAAACATTCATTTTGAATTGTTTGTGGTGGCTGCTGATGAAGAAAAAGTAGCACAGGTAAAAGAAGGAACCACTGAAATTACAGTTCTTTTAGATGATGAAGTAACAACCTTTACAATGTCTCAAACGGATGATATTTTAGCTGCAAACCTACGCAACAATATTGATGCACCTTATTCTTGCCAGGGTGGCGTTTGTAGTTCTTGTTTGGCAAGGGTTACAGAAGGAAAAGCGGTGATGGTAAAAAACTCTATTTTAACAGACGGTGAACTTGAAGAAGGTCTTATTTTAACCTGTCAAGCGCATCCAACAACACCAACTATTACCATTGATTTTGATGATGTTTAAATATTAGATCAAGATTCAAAAAACACCTTGTTTATAGTATCTAGAAAATAAATTTATTTCTTTTCAAGGGCAGTCGAGAACTATAAAGTTCTATAAGAATAAAACCTTTTCGACTGCACTTAAAAAGACACGTCATCGGTTGGACTCTTTTATTCTTCAATTAAAAAACACTATTTTTAAAAAATGGATATTTACGACTTTAAAAATGCTTTTTTAATAGGGTTCTTCATGGCTTTTATGATTGGACCTGTTTTTTTTATGCTAATTCAAACCAGTATTTTAAAAGGTGCAAGGGCAGCCATTATTTTTGATTTAGGGGTTATTACAGGAGATTTATCTTTTATTTTAATTGCCTATTACGGCAGTAGGTCTTTGTTAGAGGAGATAAAAGACGACCCAAGATTGTTTTTTTTAGGAGGCTTGGTCTTAATTATTTACGGATTAATTACCTATTTAGAGAAGGAAAACAAAAAAGAAGCACTTGAATCTGCTAAGCTACTAAAAGTACCTATTCAAAATAATTACTTAAAATTGTTCTTTAAAGGCTTTTTTTTAAACTTTATAAACGTTGGTGTTTTAGCTTTCTGGTTAGGAACTGTGCTTATAATTGGGCCCACTTTAAAGATGGATCAAAGTGCTATTTTCTGGTATTTTGGAACCGTTTTGTTAAGCTACTTTGTGACAGATTTGGGTAAAATATTTTTAGCGAAACAGTTAAAAAACAAAATGACACCGCCAGTAATTTTTAGAATTAAAAAAATTATGGGAGTTATTTTAATCGTTTGCGGAGTATTTCTAATGCTGAAAGGCTTTATTCCAAATGAAAGAATAGAAGAGCTTATTCTTTAAATAAGTAGTTTTGTATAAAATAAAAAAACCCTCAATTAAATTAATAAATGAGGGCTTTTTATGCGTAAAGTTTAAGCTTTATTCTAACACAAAAACATTGTTATCATCACTCACATCTGCCATCAATTTACTTTTATCAATAGTTACCGATTTTACCTTTTTAGAGGTCTCAAAAGAATACACAGGATTTGCCCAAGCCCAATCTTCTAAAACAGTTGCGGTGGTTGGTTTGTTTCCTCTCATTATCCTCAACGGAATATTAAAGTTTTCTAAAGAACCATCCTCATAAACAACTTCTAAGTCTATTGGCATTGGCATTTGCCCTATTCTTTCTAAAGTAATGTTTTTTCCGTCTACAGATTTTATTCCGTAATCTATGGTATGCAAGGTTTGTGTCCATTCATTCAAATACCAATCTAACTGAATTCCAGAAACTTTTTCCATAGAACGCTTTACATCATTTGGTGTTGGATGCTTAAAACTAAAGTCTGTAAAGTACTTTTTTAGACCCTTTGCTGTGTTTTCTGTACCAATAATGTATTCTAACTGGGCTAAAAACATACTTCCTTTTCCATAACTCGCAAAGCTATATCCTCTATTGGTATTGTACCTGTCTGCGTGTGTTGTTAATGTTTCTTCTGTGCCAGAATTTACCATAAAATTGTAACTTCTGTAAGGCCCAGCATTCGGATTGTTATCTCCTCTCTTCAAGATTTCATAAGATGCCTTGTTGGAAATATAAGAGGTAAACCCTTCATCCATCCAAGGGTGTTTGCTTTCATTAGAGGCTAATAAAAACTGAAACCAAGTATGTGCCATTTCATGCGCTGTTACTCCAAAAAGACTTCCAAACTTGCGTTCTCCTGTAATTAAAGTAGACATTGCATATTCCATTCCTCCATCTCCACCTTGTATTACAGAGTATTGCTTGTATGGGTATGCACCTATATGTTTGCTAAAATACGTCATTAGCTCAGCCGTTTTTGGCTGTAAATCTTTCCAATTCTGTGAAAAATTTGCCTCTAGATTGTTCTTATACAAAAAGTGTAAGTCTATGCCGTTTGCCATTTTTAAAACATCATGCGTATATGCAGGATCTGCAGCCCACATAAAATCGTGCACATTTGGAGCTTTAAAATGCCAGGTTAATTTCTCTGAATTCGAAATATTTAGTGGTTTTGAAACATCTTCATAACCATGACCTATTTCTTGTGCATTTTGCAAATATCCTGTTCCTCCAAGCGTATACTCTTTATCAATTGCTATTTTTACATCAAAATTACCCCAAACTCCATGGAATTCTCTTGCGATATAAGGAGGCGTATGCCAGCCTTCAAAGTCGTATTCTGCCATTTTTGGATACCACTGCGCCATTGACAAAGCAACACCTTCTTTATTATCTCTACCTGTTCTTCTAATTTGTAACGGAATCTGTGCATCGAAAACCAT
>JBLHIE010000114.1:0-5122 GCA_047614925.1 Arenicella sp. | reverse complement strand
ACCTGTTAAAATCATATGGTGCCAATCGCCGCCAGTAATCAATAGCACTAGAACGGCCAAAAGATGTATTACCAATACGTGTATAAAATAAAAAAACAACGGCACCCGACCAAAGACCAAAAAGAAATTGGTCACTTTATTTTTAGTGTTTTCAAAAAGGTATAAAAACAACATTGCTGGTCCCATAGTAATGCAGACATATAACAATGAAGGCGGATACTTGGTCACCTTAAAAAAGGATAAAATTGTTTTTGTTGTTGTATTTTGGATGCTCCATGCTTCTAAATCACCATAAAAATTATCATACCTTAGTATAAAAAAGAGGGACAATAAACCAATACCTACGCCCAAAAGCCATTTTCTTCTCAGCTTTTTCTCATATCCTTTTTGATAGAAGGTGCCAAATAAATAACCTAAAGTCATCAAACCAATCCAAGGAATCACTGGATAGTTTAATAAAATGATATGACCTGGAATAGGTAACGTTTCTTTTTGCTTAAGAAAGTACCAAATAATACTTTGAAAACTTTCACCTTTCATTACAATATTATCTAACAAATTATGACCAACAATTAACAAGACCCCAATAACTAAAAGTACTTTTTTGGGCAAAAAAATTAAAAAAGACAAGCATACCATACTAAAACCTATTGCCCAAATAACTTGAAAGTGAAGAATGCTATAACTAAAATCGAAAAACCAGATAAAATTATTGACTACGATTTCTAGAAAAATCAACCACATTCCACGTGTAAAAAGAAATTTAAATAATTCTGGTTTTGTTTTTTTGCTGCCATATAAAAAAGCGGAAGTTCCTGCTAAGAACACAAATACGGGCGCACAATAATGGGTAATAAATCGCGTAAAGAAAAGAAAGGGTGTGGTGGTTTCTAAATCGGTGGGATTACCAAGGAATGAGTCATAAAAAAAGTAACCTCGAGCATGGTCTAATACCATAAGTACCATTACTACCCCTCTTAAAATATCTATAGATTCTATTCGGTTGGTTTTAATTTTAATTTCCATTTGAGTTTAAATTAAGTGAGCAAGTGTTAATATTTAGTTCTTTTTTAAAGTTAGATGAGATTTGTAAATTGCAAATAAATATAGCTAATTATTATTAAATATTGTAAACTCAATCATATATTTATTACTTTCTTCCAAGTACTTGGTTTGGTTTGGTTTGGTTTGGTTTGAAGGAAAACTTATTTTAATTGATGACTTCCCGCTCATATAAAAAGAAAGGCTAATTTCTAACAACGAAAGAGATAGGTAAGGGAAGAATAACTCCATTTAATATACGCTCACATTAAATACCATAAAAGAGGATGATGGTATCGAGATGATTGGTCTAGCATGCTTAAAGGAGGATATAGCTTCATTGAATGAGCAAAAAAATACAGAAAGAAACAAGAGCAAATTGAACCAGTAAAACCAGTAGCAGATGTGCCAAGTAAAATGTTCACTAATTATGAAATAAAATTACCAAAATGGTTTTTAGAGCAATCTGTTCAGAGACAAAAAATATCTGTAAAACAGATGATAAGCGAAGGCAAGTTAGCAGTTTGTAAAAAACATCATATCTTTTCTGTATATCTTTTGTTTTTTGATTCATTCCAAATTTAAAGTTACAAATCTATTTTGTAAATTGAACTTTTAAAACACCCATAAAATGCATTTCGAAAAATCGACTTTTAAATACCTTCAAGATCTACACAAAAACAATAATAGAGATTGGTTTGCAGATGAAAAAGAAACCTATTTAGAAGCACAGCAAAACGCAAAAAAGGTTTTTGAAGCCATTCATTTAAACTTGCAAAAGCATGACGAAATAGAGAAGTCTAAAATGATGCGAATTTATAGAGATGTCCGTTTTTCCAAAGATAAAACTCCCTACAAAGCGCATTTTGCAAATTCTTATGCAAGATTAGGAAAGGAGTTAAGAGGTGGTTATTTTTTAAGAATTAGACCTGGCGCCTCTTTTTTAGCTGGTGGATTTTGGGAACCAAGCAAGGAAGACTTGTTTAGAATTCGGAAAGAAATTGAATTAGATGCCTCAGAGATCAAAGAGCTTTTAGAAGATAAAAACTATAAGAAACATTTTGGTGGCAAATTTGAAAGTTTTTCTGAATTAAAAACAGCACCCAGAGGTTTTGACAAAGAACACCCAGATGTAAACTTATTGCGTAAAAAAGGATTTATAGCAAGCAGAAGCTTTACAGATGAACAAGTGTTGGCACCCAATTTTGCAGAAGAAGTAGATCAAAGTTTTAAAGCGTTGCGACCGTTTTTTAATTTATTCAGTGATATTCTAATGACCAATTTAAACGGGGAGTCTGTTATTTAGGGTTTTGTGCCACAGAGATTCACGGAGGAAACACAGCGTTGCGTTGAGGTTCGAAAAAGAAATTCCTGGTCATTCGGGATGACATTGTTATTTATCAAAATGCATCGTTAGAGATATAAACGATGTTTCCTATGCTTTTATGTGGTCGTTATTTTTTAAAAACTACTTCAAATTCTTATCAGCTTCACGCTTTAAAATAAATACCGTAATAATGGTAGCCAAAGTGTCTGCGATCGGAAAAGACCACCAAACACCTTCTACACCGTAATATATTGGCAGTATGTATGCTAACGGAATCAAGAAAATTCCTTGTTTTAAAAGGGTCAATAATAATGCAGGCATTGCTTTTCCTGCCGCTTGAAAATAAGCAGAACCAATCAACTGCATGGTTACAATTGGGGTTACTAAAAAGGCAATCAACATGGCATTTGGTGTTTTTTCAAGTATCGTAGCATCGTTTGTGAAAATCCAAATAATTTGCTCTTTAAAAAGAACAATACCAATAAAAATTAGGGTTCCAAGAAGAGAGCCAAAGTAAATAGATTTTTTGATGGTTTCTTTCACTCTGTCATTCTTTTTTGCGCCAATATTAAAGCCTGCAACAGGTAAAAAACCTTGTGTAACACCTAATACTGGTGACAATGCAAACATCATAACCCTGTTTATAATTCCGTAAACTGCAATAGATATTTCTCCTCCGTACTTGTATAATGAATAGTTTAAAACAATCATTAAAATACTTATGGCACCTTGTCTTACGATCGTTACTCCTCCTAATTTCGAGATTTCCTTGACAATATTACAATCTAATTTGAAATTTTTAGGAATAATTTGTAATTCACTTTTAGAAGAAAAAAAGAAGTATAAAATGTACAAACCACAACTTGCATAGGAAATAGAAGTTGCCAAGCCAGCACCGTACATACCCAAATCTAAAACTTTGATAAATAAAATATCTAATAACACATTTAAAATTGCAGGAACAATCATTGCATACATTGCAAATTTCGGTTTTCCTTCTGCTCTCATTGTTGGTGTTCCCATCATAGCAAATGCTAAAAATGGCACACCGTAAATAAGAACATCAAAATATTCTGAAGCTATGGGTAAAATGGCTCCTTTTGCGCCGAATAAATTCAGAATAGGCACACTAAACACATTCCCAATAATTACAAAAAGGAGGGCTAAAATTACCGTCAAACAAATTTGATTTCCGAAAGTTAAAAAAGCTTTTTCAGAGTTATTAGCACCCAAAGCTCTCGAGATGATAGAACTTCCACCAATTCCAATTCCCATCCCTATAGAAGAGATTAAAAATACAATGGGCAAGACTACGGTAATGGCTGCAATTGCCAAGACACCAATCCATTGTCCCACAAAAATAGTGTCAACAATCATATTTAAAGACATTACAAGAATCCCTATAGTTGCAGGAACTGCTTGTTTTATCAATAATTTACTTATTTTTTCGGTACCTAATTCGTTTGCTAGTTTGTTCATAGAAGTCGTGCAAAGAAAGTGAATATTAACTATTTTATTGAAAATGAAACATCAATAATTGTTATAGAACTATTAAAATTTATAGATTTGTACAAAATAGAATAATGAAGGATATTTTTGAATTGCAAATAAAAGTAACAGCGGAAGATATAGACGGTTTAAACCATGTAAATAATGTGGTATATGTGCAGTGGATGGATACTGTTGCTTTTAAGCATTGGGCATTTCTGACTCAAAACAATCCGCTCCCAGAATATATTTGGGTGGTTTTAAAGCACGAGGTAGAATACTTAAAGGAAGCTGTTCTAGGAGATATTATTACGGTTAAAACCTGGGTTGGAGAAACAAAAGGTTTTAAGTCTGAACGTTTGATGGAGTTTTATAAGAACAATCAATTGTTGGTGCAAGCCAAAACAGTTTGGGGAATGTTAGATGCCAATAACTATAAACCTTCTCGAATTAGAGAAAATGTTTTAAAAGTACTACAACCTGCCAAATAAAGGTATCTTTGCACAAAATTTAGAGACAAAATGGCTTCATTTTCAGAGTTAGGTGTAAAAGCATCCTACATAAAATCAATTAAGGAATTGGGTATTTCTGATCCTTCAGAAATTCAAGAATTAACAATTCCTATTTTATTAAAATCTAAAACAGATTTTATTGGTTTGGCACAGACAGGTACAGGTAAAACTGCTGCTTTTGGTTTGCCTATTTTACATCATATTGATGCAAGCTCAGACAATATACAGACCTTAGTTTTGTCACCAACTAGAGAATTGGTGCAACAAATTAAGAAACAGCTTTTTAAGTTTACAAAATATGCGGAAGAGAAGATTTTTATCGAAGCTGTTTTTGGTGGAGAAAAAATTGACAAGCAAATACACAATTTAAAAAGAACAACACATGTTGTTGTGGCTACTCCTGGAAGATTAATTGATTTAATCGAAAGAGGAGACATTGATATTAGTCAAGTAAAAACAGTTGTTTTAGATGAGGCTGATGAAATGCTAAGCATGGGTTTTAAGCAAGATTTGAATAGAATCTTAAAGTTTTCTTCTCAGAATGATCGAAATACATGGTTGTTTTCTGCGACCATGCCAGAAGAAATAAAACGTATTATTAAAACGTATATGGACGCGAACGCGCCTAGGATTGAAGTGAATAAAAATGCTTTGGTAAACGCGAACATTAGACATCAATTTGTAAGAAGTACTTTGAAAGGAAAATTTGCAGACATTGTTACGTTTTTAGAAAAAAGAGGAACACAACGTGGTA
>JBLHIE010000113.1:0-5175 GCA_047614925.1 Arenicella sp. | reverse complement strand
TAACCTTCCATTATTGGCATGTTTGCCGCAGCAAACACTCTAGTAAGTCTTGGTTGTAATGCAGCACTACCAGAAACCATGCATTTTAATTCACCTCCTAAAGCTGCTTGCCATTTAGAAAATATTAACTTTCTAGCCAGACTTAGTTGTTTTTCGTACCACCAACCATTTTCTCTGTATGGTTTGTATTTTAAACCCAAGTTTACGGCCCAGAAGAAAAGTATTTTCTTAACACCTCCTAAGGTTTCTCCTTTTAAAATAATTTTGTCATATATTTTCTCGTATAAACGCGGCACAGCCGTCATTATATTCGGTTTTATCTCTTGTGCATTTTCAGAAAGTTTTTCTATAGATTCTGCAAAGTAAATAGATACCCCACAATATTGATATAAATACAAAATCATTCTTTCAAAAATATGGCAAATAGGCAAAAAGCTTAAAGCAATATCTTCACCATCTGTTAAGGGCACTCTTTTTTTAGCAGCCAATACATTTGTTACTATATTTTGGTGCGAAAGCATTACCCCTTTCGGCTTACCTGTTGTACCTGAAGTGTAGATTAGCGTAGCTAAATCTTCTGGCTTTACGGCGTCTTTTCTTTCCTCTACTTCTTTCTGGTTTGCAGTATCTTTTCCTAAATCTAAAATGGTTGTCCAAGATTTCTCATTATCAATGGCATCAAAAGTAAAAACACCTTTTAATTGTGTGTTTTCTTTTATATGATTCACCTTTTCTAATACTTCAATATCTGAAACAAAACAATAAATTGCTTCTGAGTGATTTAGAACATATTCATAATCTTCTTTGCAAATTGTTGGGTAAATTGGCACATTTTGAGCGCCTGTTTGTAAAATTCCAATATCACAGATATTCCACTCTGTTCTATTATTAGAAGATATTATAGCAATTTTATCATTTGGTTTTATCCCTAAATTTAATAAGCCTCTACTAAGTTGATTTGCTTTGTCAATATATTCTTGAGTAGAAATACTTTCCCATGAATTATTGTGTTTTGTTGAGAATGCTTTTTTTAAATTATGATTTTCTAATTGGAAGTATGGAAAATCAAATAACCTCGTAATTTCTGCCGCCATCTATTTTTTCGTTTATGCAATGCAAAATAGGAATTTTTACTTGATTTAGCAAATGAATAATAAATCTGATAAATATTATAAATTATATATTTTTTGATACAAATTTTTATATTTTTCTTTAATAATCTTTCTACGCATTTTCATAGTTGGTGTTAGATGTCCTGCGTCAACCGTCCATTCATCTTCGGTCATTTCAAATTTTTTAATTTGTTCCCATTTTCCAAACTTTTTATTATAAAAGTCAATTTCTTTTTGAATACGATTGATAAAGCGCTCACTAGATAAAATAGCTTTCGGATTTAATTCTTTGCGAATTGCCCAAGCTTTTGCAAAATCGAAATTTACTTGAATCAAAGCTGCTGGCATTTTCTCACCGGCACCAAGAACCATTATTTGTTCTATAAAACGAGACTGTTTTAGCGCGCTTTCTAGAACTGCGGGAGCAATATATTTTCCGCCAGAAGTTTTAAACATTTCTTTTTTCCGATCTGTAATTGTTAGAAATCCGTCTGCGTCAATTGCACCAATATCACCTGTGTGCAAATACCCATTGATAATGGTTTTATTCGTCATTTCCTCATTTTTATAGTAACCCAACATTACGGTAGTGCCTTTCATTAAAATCTCTCCGTCTTGCGCAATTTTTACCTCTAAACCCTCTAAAGGTTTTCCAACAGTTCCAATTCTTAATCCGTTATTTCGTAAATCATTTACTGTAATTGCAGGTGAAGTTTCCGTTAATCCGTAACCTTCAAAAATCGGAATTCCGGCCGCCATAAAAACACGAATTAGTTTTGATTGCATAGGTGCACTTCCACTGAGCATAAATTCAAGATGGCCACCCAAAGCGTCTTGCCATTTAGAGAAAATTAATTTTTTGGCAATATTTAATTTCAAATGATAGTATTTTCCGTTTTTGTGATATGGTTCAAACTTTTCTGCGAGGCCAACTGCCCAGAAGAATAAGATTTTTTTCAGACCCTTTAAAGTGCTTCCTTTTTTAATGATTTTGTCGAAAATTTTCTCTAATAATCTTGGTACAACGGCTAAAAAATGAGGTTTTACCTCTCTGATATTTTCACCTAATTTTTCTATGCTTTCGGCAAAATAAACTTCAAATCCTCTATATTGATAGTAGTAAGACGCAGACCTTTCAAAAATATGAGAGATGGGTAAATAACTAATAACTCGTTTTTTATTGCCCACTAAATTTAAAGCTTCGTGCGTTTTAAAAATATTATCTACAATATTTTTGTGCGATAACATTACGCCTTTTGGGGTGCCTGTTGTGCCAGATGTGTATATAATAGTAGCTAAATCTGTTGGTTGTACCGCCGCTTTTAGTGTGGTTATTTGTGCTTCTGAATTGGTGTCTTTTCCAATTTCTAAAAAGGCTTTCCAACTATAAATTTCTTCAGATACTTCTAAAGAGTAGATGTTTTTAAGTTTTGTCTGATCTCGAACCGTTCTTACTTTCTCATATAAATCTGCATCCGAAACAAAACAGTATTTTGCATCTGAATGGTTTAGAACATACGCGTAGTCTTTTTCTGATAATGTTGCATATAAGGGCACATTTTGAGCACCAATTTGCAAGATGCCAATATCTAAAATATGCCAATTGGGATTATTATTGGTTGTTATCACTGCTATTTTATCGTCTTTCTTTATGCCTAAAGCCAACAATGCAGTACTTACTTTATTTGCTTGGTCTATATATTCTTTCGTAGAAATATTTTTCCAACTATTTTCAGCTTTGTGTAAGAAACAGTTTTCTTGCGGATATTGTTCTAATTGGTAATAAGGAAAATCAAATAGCCGAGTAACCTCCATATAAAAAAGTTTATAGCAATATAGTAAAAGTTTTTTGGTCAAAGAGAAAGGCAACTCTTGCTTATAAACGCTAGACTGAAAGTAAAACAGCTTTTAGATTTCTCTAAAAGCTGTTTTTATAATCGTATATTTTCTTATTTTTTATTTTCTATCCATTCTCTCGCATTTATAAATGCTTCTAACCAAGGAGAAACTTCATCCTTTCTTTCTGCAGGATAATTTGCCCAATTCCACTGAAACGTAGAACGTTCTATATGTGGCATGGTAACTAAATGTCTTCCGGTTGCATCACTCATCATTGCAGTGTTGTAATCAGAACCATTCGGATTATTCGGATAGCCTTCATACCCATATTTTGCAACAATATTGTAATTTTCCTCAGCTTCTGGTAAGTTGAACTTACCTTCTCCGTGAGAAATCCAAACACCTAATTCCGTTCCTGCTAAAGAAGACAACATTACAGAGTTGTTTTCTTGAATTTTTACTGAGGTAAATGAGCTTTCGTGTTTCTTAGAATCATTATGAACTAATTTACCATGTACTTTATGTTTTGGGTTGATAAGATCTAACTCCATCCATAATTGAGCACCGTTGCAAATACCAACAGACAAGGTGTCTTCTCTTTTAAAGAAGTTTTTCAACGCTTTTTTCGCTTTTGCATTGTATAAAAATGCGCCTGCCCAACCTTTTGCAGAACCTAACACATCCGAATTTGAAAATCCGCCTACAGCGCCAATAAACTGAATGTCTTCTAAAGTTTCACGACCAGAAATCAAATCGGTCATATGAACATCTTTCACATCAAAACCAGCCAAATACATCGCATTTGCCATTTCACGTTCAGAATTTGAACCTTTTTCTCTGATGATTGCGGCTTTTGGCTTTTTGTCAGCCTTCTTAATCACAGGTAATTTCCCTGTAAAATTGGCTGGAAATTTATAGGTTAAAGGTTGTTTTTTATAATTATCAAAACGGTTTTGTGCTAAATTATTAGCCGTTTGTTTTTGATCTAGTAAAAATGAAGTTTTGTACCAAACATCTCTCATTTCAGCCACGTTGAAAGAGAAGGTCTCTTCGTTGTTTTGAACAGTTACGTTCCCTGAATTATTTGCAGTTCCGATATTGAAAACAGTAATTCCCATTTCTTCAAAAACGGTTTCTATAGATGCATCGGCTTGAAATACAATTCCTGCATTTTCAGAAAATAATACTTTAATTGTATCTTCTTCATTCAATTCAGAAATATTAAAATCTGCGCCTAAATTTACAGCTGCAAAACACATTTCTAACAACGTGGTAATAAAACCACCAGAAGCAATGTCATGTCCTGCTTTAATTTTATCTGCCTTTATTAATTTTTGAATGGTATTAAATGTTTTCTTTACATAAGAAGCATTGGTCACATCAGGTGCTTCATTACCAATGGTATTTAACGTTTGGTTGAAGGAGCTTCCACCTAATTTATATTCATCTTGAGAAATATTGATATAATAGATATTGCCGCCACCTACTTTTAAAAGAGGCTCTACTACTTTACTTATTTGGCTACAGTTTCCTGCCGCAGAGATGATAACCGTTCCTGGAGAAATTACTTCGCTGTCTGTGTATTTTTGCTTCATAGACAAAGAATCTTTTCCTGTTGGAATATTTATTCCTAAATCGATAGAAAATTGGGATACCGCTTGCACCGCTTTGTATAAACGTGCGTCTTCACCTTCATTTTTACAAGGCCACATCCAATTTGCGGACAAGGAAACACTTTTTAAATTGTCTTTAAGTGGTGCCCATATTAAGTTGGTTAAAGCCTCTGTGATTGCATTTCTACTACCCGCTTCCGAATTAATTAACCCAGCAATAGGAGCGTGGCCAATAGCCGTTGCAACCCCTTCTTTGCCATTATAATCTAAGGCCATGACGCCAACGTTGTTCAACGGAATTTGTAATGGGCCCACACATTGTTGCTTGGCCACTTTACCACCCACACATCTGTCTACTTTGTTTGTTAGCCAATCTTTACAAGCCACAGCTTCTAACTGTAAAACTTGTTTTAAATAAATTTTTAAATTTTTTATTTTATACCGAGAATTCTTATAGTTTCTTTCAATGGTAGTGTCTATTAAGACTGTTTTTGGAGAAGAACCAAACATGTCTTCCAAGGCCAAGTCCATTGGTTTGTCACCTTTCTTTTGAGACTCAAAAGTAAAACGATGATTCCCTGTAACTTCACCAACAGTGTACATTGGAGAAC
>JBLHIE010000112.1:0-5210 GCA_047614925.1 Arenicella sp. | reverse complement strand
TATTTATTCTAAAAGCGCAGGAGAAAAACGTGCAAACTACCCAGAATAATTTTGATAGAACGCAAGAGAAATACAAATTAGGGCAGGTTACTTCTTTAGAATTTAGACAAGCTCAGATTAATTTAATAAACTCTAAAACAGCTGGAAATAATGCAAAGTTTGATGCAAAATTGATTGAATTACAGCTGCTACGATTAAGTGGTGATATTTTAAATGTAAACTTTTAGACTGTTTTCACAATGCCTTTAAAAGGCATAAACCCTATTGCATGCCTTTTTTTAAAATCTATCCCCCGTACCTACTGCCTCTGCCGCTAGATTCAAATTTCTTTCCAGCACTCCCCAAACTATTAAATTTCCAGGTAAAAGATAACATAGCGTATTGGTTTAAAACCGTACTCGAAGTATCTTGAATATAATCTTCGGTAGCAACTCTTCGTGCATTGGTGTTTTGATTTAAAATATCATATACTCTTAAGCTAATTGCACCTTGGTCCTTTAAGATAGAATACCTTAAAGTAGCGTTCCAGAACCAGGCACTTTTTTGAAAACCATCTGCAATATTAGGGTTGTAGTTGTAGTTGATGTCATTGCGCCATTCTAATCTCTTTGGAAGAAATGTAGCCGTTTGAATGTTTACATCATGACTTATAAAATTCCTGTCTTCAAAACGATCAATAGCATAGGTGTTGTTGTTAAATGAAACGGAGTATTCTGGTCTAATTTGTAGTATTTTATCCCAATTAAAATCGAAGCCAATTCTTGGAGAAATGGTTGCTGTTTTACTAGCGTATTGAACGCCATTATTGAAATTAATGTTTTTATTGTAGTTCCCAAAAACCATAAAAGACGATTTTAAGCTTCCAAAATCTTCCCATTTTTTAGTAATACTATAACTTCCACCACCTCTAATACTATAAAAGCCGTCTATATTTGCATAGGTTGTTTCCCTTATCAATGTATTGGGATCTATTATGGTACTTGCCACAACCCGATCATTTGTAATAGATATGTTTGCATAAGACCAGAAACCGGTTCTTTCTTGCCAATTAAAATTGGAAGCACCAAAACGAATGTTATGTGTTTTAGAAGGAGATAATGTTGGGTTACCAGTAACTATGTTTAGTGGATTAGATTCATCTCTAAAGGGCTGTAATTGTGCTAAATCAGGGGCGTTGTTTCTAAAGTTGTAACGCATTCTGTAGCGGCTACTGCTGCTTTTTCTGAAGCGCAAACCAAAACCGTATTCTAAATTATTAAAATCTCTTATAAGATTTGTTTGAGGCCTTAAATAATCTTTGTTCTCTAAAACTCTATTTACATATGCAATTTCGGCAGAAGCTGACCATTTACTATTTTTAAACTCAAGTGCAGCACTTGGTCTTTTTGTTTGATTTAAGTATTCAAAATCGGTACTTAATAAGTTGCTAAAATCTGTAAAATCATTGGTGTTTTCGTTAAAATTGAAAGTACTACGGGTAGTTTTTGTCTTTGTATTGCCATATTCATAAGCAAGGTCTAAAAAGAACTTATCTGCTAATATTGGTAAACGATAGGTAAACTCACTACCAAATTGTTTTCTGTCAGAATTTCCATCAGAATATTGGTCTCTTATAATTTGATTTTCATTTGTGCCATAAATATTCGTTTCAGATTTCACAAAGTCATCTGTTTCACTTTGACTTACATTGGCAGTAATTTCTGCTCTTATGAACGCGCCTTTGTTTCCAAATTTCTTAGAAAAGTTTATTTCATTATCAAATTGTTTCCTATCAGAATCTGCAATAGAAGTTGTCTCAGAGTCATTGGTAAGCGTACTGTTATTATTCAGACTTTCAGACATGCTGTTAAAAGTATTCCTATTGAAATCCCTGTTAAAGTCAGATTCTATATCTATTCTAAACGTGCTGTCTATTTCAATTTCAAAATCTATACTTGCGTCATGGCTATCACTTTCGTTGAATGAATTGCTTTCAGAATTTGTAAAAAAACGATCTCCATTAGATAAAAAGGTTTCTCTTTTGCTTGAAGAGGTATTGTCTGATGCACTATTTTTATAAAAATAATCTAAAGAAACCTCAAATATTTCTTGAAAGGTATTAATGTAATTTAAACCATAGTTATTAGAAGTCACAATACCTTGTCCGCCACCGAAGCTTCTGTTATTACCTCCAAATTGAGATCGTTGGTTTCCAAAACTAAATCCAGGAGAATTAATGTTGTTTCCGCCAGCAAGCAATCCAATTCTTTCACTTTGTTGAAAACGAGTAGCCAAACCTGCATATTCATATCTGTCGTCCGTTCCAATACCTGCAGCTACTTTGCCAAAGTATCCCTTGTTGTTCTCTTTTTTGATGGTTAAATTAATGGTTTTGTTTTCACCATCAGAATCTTCACCAGAGAAGGCTTGTGCATTGGTTTTTGTGTCTGTAATCTGAATTTTTTCTACAATATCTTTGGTTAAATTTCTTGTTGTAATGGTTGGGTCATTTCCGAAAAAAGGTTTTCCGTTTACTAGAATTTTATTTACTTCTTTCCCGTTTACGGTGATTTTACCTTCAGCATCTACTTCTACACCAGGTAGTTTTTTTAGCAAATCTTCAACATTTGCATCTGCTTTTGTTTTAAAAGATTTTACATTAAATTCTACGGTATCTTTTTTAATTGTTATTGGTGCAGAAGATCTGATAACAATAGCATCTAATGTATTTGCGGTTTTTAAGTATAGGTCTCCAACTTGTTGCTCTTTTACGGCGATAATTTTAGAATAGGGTTTGAAACCTATAAAAGAAACAATAAGTTTTATTTTAGTATCTGAGGTATTGGCATTAATTTTAAAATTACCTTTTGCATCGGTAATTGTGTAGGTAACAATACTGCTGTCTTTTAGTCTTTCTACATGAACCGTTGCAGACTCTAATACTTCTTTTTCATCGGCAGATTTTATTGTTCCGGTTATTTGAACATTTTTTGTCTGTGAAAAGAGCATAGAAGTTATAAAAAAACTGAATAGAAGTAGACTTTTTTTCATTTGAGGTAATTAGTGTTGTTGATAAAAGTATTTAGACATCTCTTAAATACAAAGGTTTAATTAATAATGCAAAGTATCTGGTTTTTAACAGAACTTTAAGGTTTTACGTGGCGTGCTGTTTCGCGCTTTTTAAGTAGAATTAACCGTATTTTTGTCTCTTATAAAAAAGGAACATGGATTTATCTGCAAATGCTTGGGACAATAGATACCTTAATAATGACATTGGTTGGGATTTGGGAGCAGTTTCAACGCCTTTAAAAGCCTATTTTGAACAATTAGAAAACAAAGAAATTAAGATTTTAATTCCTGGAGGAGGAAATTCCTATGAAGCAGCATATTTGTTTGAAAACGGATTTAAAAATGTTTTTGTGGTAGATGTATCTAAAGTTGCTCTTGATAATATTCAGAAAAGGATTCCGAGTTTTCCAAAAACACAGTTAATTCTTGGTGATTTCTTTGAATTAAAAAATACATTCGATTTAATTATAGAGCAAACTTTTTTTTGTGCAATACATCCGAACTTAAGAGCAGCTTATGTTGTTAAAGTGAACCAGCTATTAAAACCAAAAGGGAAATTGGTTGGTTTGATGTTTAATGTTCCATTAAATGACAACAGACCTCCTTTTGGAGGCAATAAAGAAGCCTATTTAGCATCTTTTAAACCATACTTTAATATAGAGAAAATGGAGATGTGTTACAATTCTTTTGGAAACAGAAAAGGAAGAGAATTGTTTGTGAAAATGTTTAAAAAATAAAATAGGGCATTCACTATTTGTGATGCCCTATTTTATTTTTTATTGAAAGAAAGCTTTTAAATACTATTTTCAAAATAGTTGAGTGATTTACAATCCAATCTGTGACTCTTATTTAAAAGCATTTAAACCTGTAATGTCTAAGCCAGTAATTAAAAGGTGAATGTCATGCGTACCTTCATAGGTAATTACACTTTCTAAGTTCATCATGTGACGCATGATAGAATATTCGCCTGTAATTCCCATACCACCTAGCATTTGTCTTGCTTCTCTAGCAATTTTTATTGCCATGTCTACATTGTTACGTTTTGCCATAGAAATTTGAGCCGAAGTAGCGCGTCCTTCATTTTTTAAAGTACCCAACCTCCATGCCAATAATTGAGCTTTGGTGATTTCTGTAATCATCTCTGCCAATTTCTTTTGTTGCAGTTGAAATTGTCCAATTGGTTTTCCAAATTGCTCACGCTCTTTCGAATATCTTAAAGCCGTATCATAGCAATCCATTGCAGCGCCAATAGCACCCCAAGCAATACCAAACCTTGCAGAATCTAAACACCCTAATGGTGCTCCTAGTCCAGATTTGTTAGGTAATAAATTCTCTTTTGGCACTTTTACATTGTCAAAAATTAATTCTCCTGTAGAAGAAGCACGAAGAGACCATTTGTTATGAGTTTCTGGCGTAGAGAAGCCTTCCATTCCTCGCTCTACAAGTAGACCATGAATTCTGCCAGATTCATCTTTTGCCCACACCACGGCAACTTGTGCAAATGGGGCATTAGAAATCCACATTTTGGCACCATTTAATAAATAATGGTCGCCTTTATCTTTGAAATTAGTTTCCATTCCAGACGGATTAGAGCCATGATTTGGTTCTGTTAATCCGAAACAACCCATCCATTCTCCAGAAGCTAATTTTGGTAAATATTTTTTACGTTGTGCTTCATTTCCATAGGCAAAAATAGGATACATTACCAAAGAAGATTGCACAGAAGCTGTAGAACGAACTCCAGAATCTCCACGCTCTATTTCTTGCATAATTAAGCCATAAGAAATATGATCTAAACCTGCACCACCATATTCTTCAGGAATATAAGGACCAAAAGCACCAATTTCGGCCAAACCAGCAATAATTTGTGTTGGAAATTCTGCCTTTTGAGCATATTCTTCTATAATGGGAGAAACATCTCTTTTTACCCATTCACGGGCAGCATCCCTTACGAGCTTGTGTTCTTCGGATAATAAATCGTCTATATTATAATAATCTGGCGCTTGAAATAAATCAGGTTTCATATTTTTACGTTTAATTTTAAACAAATCTATGAAATATTGTTTAATACTTAACAATATATCAAAAAAAGCCTATTTTTAATATTCTTTAAAAATAGGTAACTTTTTTAAAGTTAGCGATTAGAAAATGTTAAAAAGTTA
>JBLHIE010000111.1:0-5221 GCA_047614925.1 Arenicella sp. | reverse complement strand
GATGCCAGAATAAACCAACAACACAACGGTCATGAAATTTCCTTAAAAAAAGTAGAAGACGGAAAGTATGTTGCCGACAGAATTTCAGCAAGTGGAACCATTGGTTTTGGAATTGATGTCTTTGACAAGTTAGATAATGCTTGGAACAAAAACGGAATTTACAGTCTTGAAGTTTTGGTAAACGGTAAAAGACACTATTATCATGAAGTAGCTACTTTTTCTTTTGCAGAGAGTAAATACCTAAATCTTTTAATTGATTATGAATATTACAAGAAGTACAAAAGAAGAATTCAAAAGACTTTTAAAGTCGCTGAAAATAAGCTTTCTATTTATGAAGACTTGATTAACAATGGGGAAATACAGATTCAAAACGGATTCAATTATACCATTGAAATTATTGCAAAAGATTTTGCAGGAAACACCAGCTCTGTGCGCATTCCCGTTGCCGGAAAAGAAAGTAATGCCATTTTTAAAAAACAAAAAGACACCACTGCTTATAAAATTATTGCTACTAATTTTCAGAAATTCACAAAAGAAAATATAACAATTGCTTTTCCTAAAAACACTTTTTATGAAGACATTTATTTAGACTTTAATGTAGATGAAGGTGTTGCAAAAATACATACACCCACGGTTCCTTTAAATAAAAGCTACACCTTAACTTTTAATGTGGCCAAATACTCCGATGAAGAAAAAGAACAATTATACATTGCGAATCTAGAGTATCCTAAATACCCAAGATATATGTATACAAGAAAGAAAGACAGTACGTTTTACACTACAACAAAAACGTTAGGCACCTACAGTATAAAAAGGGATACCTTAAAACCAAAAATTGAAATCCTTTATCTAAAAGACAAACAATGGATTTCGAACTCGACCACTTTAAAAGTAAAAATTTCTGACGAAGACTCTGGCATTAAAGACTGGCAAGCAACCCTAGACGGAGAATGGATTTTAATGCAATACAACCACAAGAAAAACATTTTAACCTATAATTTTAGTGATAAAAAATTGGTTGGTAGCAAACATATCTTTAAAATTGCAATATCAGATAATATTGGAAATACTACAGAGCGTTCTATTACGTTCTTTAAGAAATGAGCAAAATAATATACGTGAAAAAAATACTTCTCCTTATTCTATTTTTACCTTTTGTAATGTTGGGTCAAAAAACAACCATTTTAAAAGGAACTGTGAAAAATAATGAAAAAATAGCTATCGAAAACGTTTCAGTAAAATTTGGTGAAACTGGAACTGTAACCGATAAAGAAGGAAAGTACGCTATAAGAGTGCCGTATCAGAAAGAAATTACCTTAAAATTTAGTCATATTTCTTACAGAACCTATATTTATAGAACTACTGCAAAAAGTAGAAATGCTATCTACTTCTCTCCTATTCTTATCTTAAAAACAGAAAAACTAGCAGAAGTTATTGTAAAAGACCGAAGAAAAGAGGCACAAGGAATTATAAGTATAGATGTTGCAAAAGCAAAAGCTATTCTGGGAGCAAACTCGGGTGTCGAAAACATTTTAATGACGTTGCCAGGCGTAAACAATAACAATGAATTGAGTACGCAGTACAACGTTAGAGGCGGTAATTTTGATGAAAATTTAGTCTATGTAAATGGTATTGAGGTTTACAGACCCTTTTTAGTGCGGTCTGGACAACAGGAAGGTTTAAGCTTTATAAATCCCAATATGGTGCAGAATATTAATTTTTCTGCTGGCGGATTTCAAGCGAAATATGGCGATAAGCTGTCTTCTGTTTTAGATATTACCTATAGAAAGCCAAAAGAACAGGCAACCACTATAGAAGCCAGTTTATTAGGTGGAAGTGTCACTTTTGAAAGTCCGTTTTTAGACAACAAATTAAGTATTCTTACCAGCTTAAGGTATAGAGACAACAGCTTGTTTGTAAATAGCAAACAAATAGAAACCAACTTTAGACCTCGGTTTACCGATTTACAATCTTTGCTTAGTTATCAAATTACAAATAAATTGTCTCTTAGCTATTTGAGCAATTTTTCTATAAATAGTTACAATTACCAACCAACTTTTCGAAGAACACGTTTTGGCACTGTTGTAAATCCGTTAGAACTAAATGTGTTTTATGATGGTAAGGAAGAAAATAATTACTTAACACTCTTTAATGCACTTTCCTTAGACTTTAAGGCAAATGAAGAATTCTCTTTTATAGGAACCGTTTCTAGTTATAACACGCAAGAAGAGGAGTATTATGATATTGCAGCCTCTTATAACTTAGGTGAAGTGGATGCGAATATTGGATCAAATAATTTTGGTGAAGTCGATTTCTCTCAAGGAATTGGTTCGCAGTTAAACCATGCAAGAAATGATTTAGATGCATTCATTAACAATGTGCAAATTAGAGGAACGTACAAAAAGGAAAGACGTCAATTAGATTTTGGTGCAAAATATCAGTCAGAAGATATTAGAGAACGCATTAGAGAATGGGAAATCATAGATTCTTTAGGGTTTTCTATTCGCCCACCAAACAGTGTTGGCAATGCACAACCTTATGAACCTTTTACAGGTCCCATAGAACCTTTTCAAAATATTAGAGAAGACAATACCGTAAAAATTGACCGTCTTTCTGCCTTTGTTCAATACAACGAGCGCTTATTTTTAGGAGATCATGAAGTTTGGTATAACTTTGGTATTAGAGCGCAAAACTGGACGGTTACCTCAGGAAATACTTCTTCTAAAAGTCAAACAATTATGAGTCCTAGAGCACAATTTTCTATCAAGCCGAATTGGGAGAAGGATTTACTATTTCGATTTTCTGGAGGCTGGTATTCGCAACCGCCATCTTATAGAGAGTTAAAGGATTATAACGGTAAAATAAACACCGCTGTAAAAGCACAAAAATCTGTGCATGCAGTTGCTGGAATGGATTATAGTTTTGATATGTGGGAAAGACCTTTTAAACTAACCACAGAGGTATATTACAAAGATTTAAGCGACGTAAATGCTTATTCTGTAGACAATGTAAGAATTAGATATAGAGCTGACAATGTAACTACTGCATATGCCTACGGTTTTGATGCCCGATTAAACGGAGAGTTTGTTCCTGGTAGTGAAAGTTGGGTTAGTGTTGGATATTTGAAGACCGAAGAAAATATTAATAATTTGGGAAATATCTCAAGACCTTCAGATCAACGCATAAAATTTGCAATCCTTTTTCAAGACTATGTGCCCAATTTACCAAATTTAAAAGCATATTTAAACCTAGTTTACAATACAGGTGTTCCTGGAGGTGCGCCTGCATATGCAGATGTATACAGATTTCAAGAACGTTTAAGAGATTACAAACGTGCAGATTTAGGTATTTCTTATGTTTTTGCCGACGCAAACAAACAATATACAAATGGCTGGTTGTCTAAATTTAAGGAATTAACAGCAGGTTTAGAGTTGTTTAATATGTTCGACATTCAGAACGCAATTACCAATACTTGGGTTCGGGATGTATATTCTAAGAACCAATTCGGAATTCCTAATTTTATGACGGGCAGGGTTTTAAACTTTAAAATAAGCATAAAACTTTAAATGACGTTTTACGAAACTTAAAAAGGACTTCATTTTAAAGTGAAGCCCTTTGTAATACTATTAATATTTATAAAAATCCTGACTATTTATTCTAAAATCTGAGCAGCATGTGCTTTTGTTTTTACTTTCGCAATAACCTCTTCAATAACGCCATTCTCATCAATAACAAATGTAGTTCTGTGAATGCCATCATATTCTTTTCCCATAAACTTCTTTGGCCCCCAAACGCCAAAAGCTTCAATTACGGCCTTATCTTCGTCTGCCAGTAAAGGAAATGGAAGTTCATGCTTGTTTATCCAATTTTGCTGTCTTTTAGCTGAATCTGCACTCGCTCCTAAGACATTATATCCTTTTGATAAAAAAGATTGATAGTTGTCTCTTAAATCACATGCTTCGTTGGTACAACCTGGTGTACTCGCTTTCGGATAAAAAAATAAAACCAACTTTTTACCAGCGTAATCAGATAGTTTTATGGTGTTTCCTGCATTATCTTTTGCCTCAAACTGGGGCGCTTTATCTCCTGTTTTTAATGTTGTCATTTTTTATATAATTTCACAGTTACAAGTAGGCAAGTTACAACGTCTAAAAACAAATGCCTAAAAACTTACCTAAAAATTACTTTGCAACTTTGTATCTTTGTTTTCATCAAACACAAGAAATGAATAAAAAAGAAAAAGTACAATTTGTAATTGATACACTTGAAGAAAAGTATCCAGAAATCCCGATTCCTTTAGACCATAAAGACCCTTATACTTTATTAATTGCAGTACTTTTATCGGCACAATGTACAGATGTTCGAGTAAATAAAATCACACCTCTTTTGTTCGCTAAGGCGGATAATCCTTTTGATATGGTAAAAATGTCTATAGAGGAAATTAAAGCCATTATTAGACCTTGTGGTTTGTCGCCAATGAAAAGTAAGGGAATTTACGGTTTGTCTAAAATTATTATTGAAAAATACAATGGCGAAGTTCCGCAATCTTTTGAAGGCTTAGAAGAGTTACCGGCCGTTGGTCATAAAACGGCAGGTGTAGTGATGAGCCAAGCTTTTGGTGTCCCTGCATTTCCTATCGATACCCATATTTTACGTTTGATGTACCGTTGGAATTTGTCTAACGGAAAAAGTGTTGTACAAACAGAGAAGGATGCAAAAAGGTTGTTTCCAAAAGAGTTGTGGAACGATTTACATTTGCAAATAATTTGGTATGGTAGAGAGTATTCTCCTGCAAGAGGTTGGAATTTAGAAAATGATATTATCACGAAAACGGTTGGTAGAAAAACTGTTTTAAATACATATTATAAGAAACTGAAGTAGCCTTTGAATTGTTGCACAGAGATTAGACACGAATTTCACGAATGTCCCCTTAGGTTAAATGGGCTATTACGCAGAGATGCGCGGAGGAAACACAGAGGTTCGCAGTGGTGTTATTGAAATACTGCAAATAAAAAAACCCTTAACTTTCGCTAAGGATTTTTCTACTCTTAATTCAAATTCAATTCAATGAAACCTTTTGATTTTGTTTTTACAATTCTTAAAGATTTGGAAAAATTAATCAAAAATTGAACTGTTTCTTTTTTTGGTTGCCGCTTTATACCAGCGGTCTCTTTTGGGTAAAGTTGCATCATATAATAAATTTAGTTAGCTGATTATAAAC
>JBLHIE010000110.1:0-5357 GCA_047614925.1 Arenicella sp. | reverse complement strand
CTTCTAAATTAATGATAGCGTTGTTCAATAATAAAGACGGTAATTTCATTCTAAACATTAAGGTATTAGAATCAATCCAATTTTTATCACCCTTCCAACCAGAAACATTATCGGGATATAGTAAAACTTGTCCCATCATTTTTTGTAAATAATGAAGCTGCTTTTTTTTATTGAAAGTTACTGGAACAACTCTATGAATACCAACTAATAATTCTATTGGCGATTTTATTTTAGCACCAATATTTTCTTCATTATAAAACCAATTTGAAGTAAATATATGTTGCATTAATTTTTCAATGTTATACTCTTTGTAGAATAGCGTTGTGATTTCCTCAAGTCTATCCTGATCAACATTAGGATTAACAAAATATTTATAAACTTTGGTACAAATAAATTTTGCACATTGTTTTTGTTCTAGAATGATATCTATAATATCATCTCCATTAAAGTGACCTGTCTTTCCAAAAAACGTCTTCTCCTCATAATCATGTTTTTGTTTTCGTAAGAAAAAATCGCCATTATTTTTAAACGACCAACCCGAAAAGGCTCTTGCTGACTCTTTAATATCTTTTTCTGTATAATTTCCAACCCCTAAAGTAAAAAGTTCCATCAATTCTCTAGCAAAATTCTCGTTTGGGCTTTCCTTCACATTTTGTCTATTATTAAGATATTTGCTCATAGATGCTTCTTTTGCAATCGCTTTTACAAAATTTCTAAAATCGCCTAAGGCATGTTTTCTTAACGTATTATTGTAATGCTGAATATGAAAAATATTATTATCTCTACAAACAAATGTATTTGCCCAAAATAATGTCATTTTTTCACGTAATATAGAAGTTGGTTCAGACAATCTATCAATCCAAGCATGATTTAAGTCCTTTACTTTTTGCTGGCTTTTTTGTCTCAACCTTTGAAAAGCAGCCTCACCCATCTCCTTCTTTAATACTTTTGGATTTTTGCTTTTTATAGGATTAAGTTCGGAAAGATCAAGTTGTAATAAATTAACATCCTTGGACTTGGAAAATATGCTAGTGATTATGTTTGATTTAGAATCTGATTTAAGGTTCTCTAATTCACTAATACTTATACCAAATCCTACTCGCCAATATAAATGTTGAATATGTTGTTGTTTCATTCTCAAGTAAATTATAACTATAAGACTCTAATTATTATAAAAGGTTTAATTCGAAATCATATCTACAGTGGCAACGGTTCTAAAGCCCATGTGGTCTGAGCCTGAGTCTATAGTGACACCCATTTTTGAAGAAATCCTAAAACTAGCACAATACGATTCATGACATAAAAAAGAACCACCTTTCATTACATGTTCTACTTGATTCGGATTCGCGGGACTGTATGATTTTTTAGCCCCTGTAGGATTCATAATTGCCTTAGAAATATCTAATTCTTTATAGTGGTTCACATTAAATAAATCAGCCGTAAGCTCCCAAACATTTCCTGCCATATCATAGATACCAATGCTGTTTACTGGATATGATTTTACGGGTGCAATTAATTTAAAACCGTCTATAGATACATTTTTTGTAGGAAAAACGCCTTGCCAAGTATTTGCATTTGAGTTTAAAAAGCTGGGGTTATCTCCCCACGTAAAAATGGCACTATTATTTATTCCTTGCGCTGCAGCTTCCCATTCTGCTTCCGTTGGCAAGCGTCTATTTGCCCATTTACAGTAAGCCAGCGCGTCTTCTAAAGCAATATGCACAACAGGAAAATTATCTTTATCTTTAATTGTAGAATCTGGTCCTTCTGGATGTTTCCAGTTCGCACCAATTTTCCATATCCACCATTGAAAATAATTACTCATATTTACAACCGCATTTATATTTTTATTAAAAATTAAACTTCCAGGTTGTAAAATATAATCGTGCGGTTTTGGTGTGTTTTTAGGAAGCTGCTTTTTCATCTCTTCCCAATCAATTGGTCTTTCTGCAATTGTAATATATTTAGTAGCAGCTACAAACTGCTTAAATTGTTTCAAACCACACTTGATCTTGTTTATCTTCCTCAAAAAAAAACCTCATAATCTGGCTGAAATGGTTTTGTTTTAAAATACTTTTCTCTACCATTATAGAAACATAAAACTACTTTTACTATCTCAGCATCTTTAGGCCTCACCACACCCACCATGGTTCTAAAAAAAATTCCCAATCGACTTCTGTCTCTATATAAGTAGCATCCTCAATTACCTCAAACTTTATTAGTCTCTCATGAAAAGGGATGCTCCATTCTTTAATTTCGTTGGTATTATTCAATCCAAAAACAAACCATCTATTATTATACTGCTTTAAAATATGTGGGTGGAATTCGAAAGTAGTAGCAATATCATCTTGAAAACCTTTAAAAGTTACTTGTAATACTTGTTTCTTTTTAATAGCTAGATATAATGGTTTTAAATATTTAATTCCTTTGTACTCCTCATTGCTGTCGTAAAATAAGGTTTTAGAAATGTCATTTTCTTCCTCATCATCTTGAAATTTTATTAAAGCTTCTGCCAGTCTGTTATATTTTGGATGATTTTCAAACCTTTCTAAAAGCTGCTGAGATGCCTCAATTAAATACTACTCATACGCTAGTAAAGATTTTTGTGCAATTGAAAAATTAGGATCTGTGTATCTTAGAATTCGAATGTTTTCTGGAAGTGGTGCTCCAAAACCTTCTTTTTTATCTCTGAAGATTTTTATATCGTCTCTTAATGTTCTAGTAGCGATGCCCTCTCCTGGATATAATTCTGCAATCTTCTCATTTAAAAAACTTAATAGCTCGTTGAATGTAAAAGATTTATTGCGGAAACAATAGTCTAAAATATTATATTTCCCGTTGTGCGTGTTTACTGCTTACTGTTTGCCATTTCACTTTTTCTTGTTCAATAGATACCTTACATACAATAACACGCTGCTCTTTTTTAAGAACACGACGATGCACATACTTAAATTTAGTTTTTTTGTGCAATTTTTAACTAAAAATAGATAATGTTTAATGGTATGCAATCTGTAACAAGAAACAAAGAAATTGTTATAATAAGAAACAAGTAAAATAATATGAGAAGTGTTTAGAAGGAATTTGTTTAGAGTTTGAGTGTATTTATATTATCTTATTTAGAAACTTTCTATTGATGAGATTGCCGCATCTTAAACACCTTACAATGAGAGTTTTAAAAATCTATTTTCTTTTATCTCTACAATTTTTATCAAACGCAATTAAATTAAATAACTCTCTCATTCTTGATCGTACACGATTCCCATATCTCTCCTCTATTTCATCTGCATTTAAATTTGTAGTACCATGTGTAACTATTGGTTTTCCGCTTTTTGCTGTTGGATTTTTGCTGTAAGATTCTGAAGCGAGTTCTGGATTGCAAGTAAACAACTCGTACCGAGAAAGTAAAATTTCACCTATTACATTGGAATCTACTCCAAAGTGTTTTCCCATTGGTTCGATACCAATATCATCAAAACAATAAAAACCATCATTTCCATAATCTTCAATTGTTTTAAATCCTATATGATTAAAACTGAAAACTGCATTGCGACAAGGTATTATTTTATATGTTCTTTTATGTGGAGTTAAATGTCTTAGTAATTTCATTAATGTTGTTTTACCGCATCCCACAGGTCCCGATAACAAGATGCCTTTTTGTGGGTCTATATTTAGTTTTTTACACGCTTGTTGGTCTTGAATAAAATAACAAGAGAGCTTGTATATGATTTCTAGATCTTCTTTAAAGATTTTAAAATTCTGGCCAAATAAAGATTTTCCTTTTGCTTGAAGGTAAATTACCATTTTTTTAAAATCGTATTCGATGTGATTTCCTTTTAGTTCGCCTAATTGGTATTGGGTACTTTCTATAGAAACTATACTAGGGTTTTGTGGATTGTATGTTGAATGAATACTACTCATTACTTACTAATTTAGAGATTGGGTGTTTTTTTCTTTATTCTAATACTTTTTTGCTTGATCAAAAAGTATTCAAAAAATCAAGACTCACTTTTTTGCTACGCAATTTACCTACAACCAAAATATATTTTGGTTTTGGTAGTCTTGATTTCTACTTTTTATTCCATTTTCGAACCCAGACCGCAAGCTATTTGGGTTCTCTGAATTCCATAAAACTTGAATTCCTACGAAAAATTAAATAGGTCGGTTTAGATTCTGACGCTGTATTGTATTTTGTTTTATTTATATTCATCTTTTAATTGGATTTATGCCTTCGCAGGAATGACAGGTTTTTTTTATTTTTTACTCCTTACTTTTTTGCATTAATCAATACTGAATCAAGTTCAGCACAGGCTTCGTACAAAAAAAATCTAGTCTTGAATCTTCGGCGGTCTTTCTAGTTCTCAATCACTAAATGAAATGAACTCCATTTCCTTACAGTCAGTGTCAAACAGCATTTCATTTTACGTGATTTTCAAACTGAAGACACTCGCCTGCCAGATTCTATGACGATTAAAAATTCTCATTTATTTTATTGATCTGTTTTAAAAATTAAATAGGTCGGTTTAAATTCTGACGCTGTATTGTATTTTGTTTTTTATAATGAGTTTTTTCTTTATTCTAATACTTTTTTGCTTGATCAAAAAGTATTCAAAAAATCAAGACTCACTTTTATTTTTCTTGATTTCTACTTTTTATTCCATTTTCGAACCCAGACCGCAAGCTATTTGGGTTCTCTGAATTCCATAAAACTTGAATTCCTACGAAAAATTAAATAGGTCGGTTTAGATTCTGACGCTGTATTGTATTTTGTTTTTTTGATGTTCATCTTTTAACTGGATTTATGCCTTCGCAGGAATGACAGGTAAGTTTTAGACTATGGTTTTTACTTTTGTTTTTAGACACTCGGTATCAAAAACCAAGCGTCAAAGTGGCTCATTGTAGTTTTTGTTTTTACTGGTCTTTAGGTTGTCTTGATTTTGGGACTGTTGCAAAATGTTTGTTCTAGACTTTGTTATAACTGATATTTCTTGTGATTTAAGCATCCAATTTTTTGCTGAAGATTTCCAGTTATATATTTTTGTAATTCCTTTAATTTTCCAATTTAAAGATTCGTAATAACTAAAGAATTTTTCTCCTTCGATTTTAGGCCATTCATTTTTATTAAAAAAAAGAATAACTTCATTTATAGAATTTGGGCGCTCTTGTTTATAAGTTTCTTTCTGTTTATTCTTGTTTATTAATGATACTTCTGCTTGTCCTAGTACTTGTCCTGTTTTAGGACTGTCCTGTTCTAGTGGTTGTCCTTGTACTTGACTGCTACTTGTACCATAATTGTACATCTTAATTTCACTCCCTTTTAAAGGGCTGTGAGATGGGTAATAAATAATGTATTTCCATTT